>JAHDBB010000393.1 GCA_020630635.1 Chitinophagales bacterium | reverse complement strand
TTCTCTCCAAAAAATAAAAAGCACGATATAAACTATGCAACCATCGACTATGGACTGAAAAACTATTGACTTTTAAAACCTTTCTCTCCAAAAATAAAAAAAGCCAATTACGTATAAACGCAATTGGCTTTCAAAGTTCATTTTAAAATTTCTAAATATAGAAAAACTTATTCTCCACAATCGGTACAGTCGATGATCTCCATTACATTACTGGCACAATCCGTACAAGAAACGCTCAACCATTGTTCACAATTGATAAAGTCAATCACTTCCACCGTATAATTACCCGTCACAGAAGGTGAGTAATAAGGGATGCCAACGATGGTCGCTACTGGATTGCCGTCTAAGGACCAAATGAAGGTCCAATTATTATTGACTGTAATCGGAATATCGTCACCCAAAACAGGATCAACAACGTATAATGCATTCCCATCACAAACTCTCGCCACCTCTACATTACCAACAAAGGTTGGATTGACACAAGTAGAAAACTCAAAGTCTTCTGTCATATAATCTTCATCGCTTGTTATCACTAAACCAACGATTGGATTGTCAGAAAGAGCCATTTGTGGACAAGGTAAAGTGGTTTCATCTACTTGTACATCATATGTCCCACAATCTAAACCTGTAAAACTGTAAGCACCTGTTGCATCCGTCATAGCTGTCGGACAATCAACACCAGAGATACAAATACCATCTTGTAATTCAACCACCATTCCAGCCAATGCTTCACCTGCGACACCATCGCATTCAACATCTCCTGTTACAATTCCAGAAATACTGCCTTGACATGGACAATCATAATTGGCTTGTACTGTAGTAGGAGTTACCATACAGCTTCCGCCACCTGTCCAAGTAACATTATAAGTATGTGTACCAACTTCTCCTGGTCCTGCGGTTTGAGGGGCATCTACTGTTACATTACCTGCACAGCTTGCATCTACGGTTACAGAAGTAGAACAAGTTCCATCTACTGGCGTTAAGAAGTTGCTAATATCTGTTGGATATACTGGCGTTGAAGGAGCAGGTACAAACGCTGATAAATCTACAACATTGCCATTGCATTGAGCAGAAATGGTAAAGTCATAAGGCTGTGCAGCACAAGTCGTATTATCTGCTACTGGAGTATCTACACAGATTTGAGTTCCACCTGCACTTCCATCCACAGTCGTACCATCGACTGTAATAGAAATATTGGCATTGACCATCATATCAAAGTCTACACAAACTTGAACCACATCATTGGCACACGCTTCGGCTGGTGTTGTAACGCCTGTTGCCAATGGACAACAATCATAGTTTGCCGTAATTGTTGACGGTGTTACCATGCAACTGCCTCCACCCGTCCAAGTAACATTATAAGTATGAACGCCAGTTGTTCCAGACATAGCTGTTTGAGGGGCATCGACCATTACATTTCCAGCACAACTTGCATCTACGGTGATAGAAGTCATACAGCCTCCATCAACAGGAGTCAAGAAAGCACTTACATCCGTTGGATAAACTTGTGTAGAAGGAGGAGGTACAAATGCAGACAAGTCTATCGCTGTACCATTACAATCGGCACTTATCACAAAATCGTAAGAAGCAACTGCACATGTGTTATTGGCAGGAACTGCAACCATTGCACAAATTTGTGTGCCACCTGCACTTCCATCGACTGTTGTACCATCTACAGTGATAGAAATTGTTGCATCTACTACATCGTCAAAGTCCACACAAACAGCAACCATATCGGCAGAACATGCTTCGGCTGGTGTTGTAACCCCTGTTGCTAATGGACAACATTCTTCGACTGTCAAACAGAAGGTCGTATTAGAGAAATCAGAACAAACTATGCCTGCTCCAAAAGCTGGAATATCGGGTAAAACACCTGTTGGATCAAAGTCATTGACATCAATTCCATTTTCCAAAAAGTCTTCTACTTGCATAATCGTTAAAGGAACAGGTAAAATGCCTGTAATAAAATCTAATAATCCAGCTAAGTCTGTTGGACTGGTTGGACAACTGATACCTAAACCTAATAAGGGTAAAATATCATCGCATAAACACAGTTCTGGTGGAATGGGTACGATAGGATTGGGAATACAGAAGCTATTCAATTGATCTACTAAATCATTGATGGTTGCTTGGGTATAAATGACTTGACTTACACATGCGCTGTCTCCCAAAGCCAACATAGAAAGGTCTAAATCAGTTGAAGAAGTTACGCTGACTATTTCTCCAGTTGTTGGGTCAACAGCAATATAATTGATAGATACATCTGTTGGGTTTTGAGTTCCTGTACTTTCCCCCATAAAGATTCCTGTTAAATCAATAATGCCTTGTTCGCCATCACAAATGGTTGAATCAGACATCATGGGTTCTCCTGCTACCACATCACAGACAATCCCTCCACAAGGAGTATCTGTAATACAAGCTTCGGCACTTATGTCATAACAGAAAGGAGATATATCACATGTTAATCCAGGAAATCCAATCAAGGCTCCGATATCTACATTTCCCCCCATTCCATTCGCTAATAAAGTTTCTACATCTGGAACTGTCAAAGCAACTCCTAACCCTCCTACTCCATTAAAGATGGCTTCTAAGGTATAAGGTGGTGGACCTAAAAATCCAGCCAATAATCCAAAAGCACATCCATCTAATTCACCGACTACAACATCCAATTCTGATTGAACATGGGTAATGGCTTGAATACAAACATCATTGCCAATACCGACTGTATCCACAGCCGTTTGAGCATCTGCCAAGTTAGAAGTGACTCCTAAAATATCGCCTCCACTTCCATCAAGAATGATGTATTCAGTAATTTCTCCTGCATTACTACTACCATCCATATTATCCACGACAGTATAAGGTGTACCAAATGTACCATCTCCACAATCTGTGCCATTGATACTAATGCTTGGAGCCATCGCTGCACATGTTCCTGCACAATTGGGAGCCGCTATCATATAAGGTCCAAAAGTACAATCACTATCTGAATCATTAATAGTTACCGTTATATCTGTTCCTGTTGGAATATTGGTAATACTGATTGTTCCATTAGCAGTTACTGCGGGATCATCCCCTCCTACTGTTCCAGCATCAGAGGTGACAGTAATACTGGCATCTGGACCACCTGTATAGGTTAAATCTACGGAATAGCTCATATTGTCGGCTGCACAAACTGGCATTCCAGGCGTTATATTCATTAACTCACAAGTACTCATCATACACATCAAACTTGTGATACATGCTGGATCACTAATATCATAACAGAATGGTGGTACATCTACGACTAACGAGAAAGGCAATCCTAAAACAGCTCCAATATCTACCATGCCCCCCATTCCATTAGCAACCAATGCTTCTATATCTGCAATGGTAATGACGGTTCCTGCTGGCGCAAATCCTGCCACTAAATTGAAGATGCCTGCTAAGGTATTTCCGGAAGGTGGAAAAACAGCAGGAATACCTAAACCTGTAATAGCTGCATTAATTTGAGCAACTACCGAATCTAGTTCTTCTTGAACATGGGTAATGGCTTGTACACAAATACTATCACCCGTTGCTAAGGTATCTAATGCCATTTGTGCATCATTGATATTACCAGAAACACCCAAAATATTTCCTGTATCGTCAGTAACAATATATTCTGTTATTTCACCTGCATTACTACTACCATCCATATTGTCTAAAATAGCATAAGGTCCTCCTGTTGTTCCATCACCACAAGCTACTCCACTAATGACCAAAGTAGGTGCCATTGCCGAGCAAGTTGGTACTGGACAATTAGGATCTACAATCGTAAATGGTCCAAACATACACAAGCCATCAGCATCAGTCAAAGTAATTGTCACATCTGTTCCACTAGGAATGTCTGTAACACTAATCGTTCCATTAGGAATAACAGCAGGGTCATCTCCTCCTAAGGTTCCTGCATCTGTACTTACTGTAATACTGGCATCAGGACCTCCTGTATAAGCAATATCTACATCATAGCTCATTCCGTCAGCAGCACAAACAGGAGCCGCCGGTGTCACACTCATCAATTCACACAGACCACACATAGGCGCAACCACCTCTAAAGTATCAAAAGTACAATCACCATCCGTATCAGCAAAAGTGATAAGGGCAGGATCTTCTGATAAAGGAACATTGATAAGGGTAATAGTTCCATCCATGGTAACAGCAGGATCATCTCCCCCTAAAGTTCCTGCTCCCATATAGCCTACACTCACGCTCGCATCTGGACCACCTGTATAAGTAATGTCAACTGAATAACTCATATTGTCCGCAGAACATGTAGGCATCATAGCTGTAAATGCTGTAATCTCACAGGCAGAAACTCGACAAGCAGCAGGGGCATCTGAGGTAAAACCAGCAGCCACCACATTTGCATACATCACATCTGATTGGTCAGAAGTAAACATCCAAGCACAAGCATCTCCTGCATATGCCATATAATTAAACCACATATCAGGAGTACCATCACAAGTAGCTGGTGAGTCAGCACAATTGGTTCCAGGACAGACACTTGGAGTAGCCGATTGATAACTACATTCCATATCAGGTGTATCGGCAATGCCATCTCCCATACCACCATCATTCTCACAACAGCCTCCCAATATACCTCCACAGCCTCCAAATTGACAACCTAATTCGTCTCCCCAAATGTGGAATAATCCTAAATAGTGTCCTACTTCGTGAACCAAAGTACGTCCACCATCAAAGCCAGCAACAGGTACGCCTGCACAGTTTCCTGCCACCAAAGAAGCTCCACAAGCAGTTCCACCATCAGGTACACTTCCAAAATTACAAGCATTGATAAAAACGCCTGTCCCCAAACTAAAATCACCTGGTAAACCTTCTGAAAGTCCTAAGACTCCACCCGTTAAAGGAAAAGCAAAATTGTTATTGTCTCCTACAAAAATATTTAAGTAATTTGCCCAATCTGGGCTTGCTAAGTCTAATGGAATTCCACCTCCCAATACATTATTGTAAAAGGTATTAAAATCCCAACGTGGATCAGCAAAAGTAACGGCAGGATTTCCATCCATTAGATTCCAACCAGTAGGATGATTTTCAGTAGCCAAGCAAAACTCAATACAAGGGCTACCCAATGCATCAGGTGGCAAACAGTCAGCAAAGTTGCTGTAATTGGCAATGTCAGCGTTGAGAGCAGCAAAGTCTTCATTTAAACGATTGAGTTGCTCCATCACCACATTGAGCATACATGCTTCTTGTCCTGCCTCCACAACACCTGAATCAAAGTGTACAGCAACGGGAATAATCAATGGACCATTAGAACAGTCGGGATTTTTTTGATCCAGTATTGCCCCCACTTCATTCATTCTTTTGGTGACAAAGGCTTGATATGCTGGATTATTTTGAAGCGTTTTGGCTTGAACTTGTTGAGTATTCAAACAACCACGCACTAGGGTAGTGTTTTCTTGGGCTTGAACATAGATGAAGCTCACCAAGAAAACCAGTAGAAAGGAACATAGTTTTTTCATATTTCTATTTTGGTTTATTAGTACATAAAGTGTGTCAAAAAAATGGCAAATTTAACGAAGTATTATTTAATTACGACAAATACAAACAACTATATTTAATTATTTCTTATTTTTTTGAAGAGAATGGATTTCTGGGTAGGTTTTTTTGTATTCAAATAGCTGCATTACTAATTATCAAAAGAAAGCACAGGTCAAGCCAGCCATTAAACTACAACAGAGTATCCAAAACATTAGGTGAATCCAAACGAGCCTAAAAGGTTTGTTTTGCATTAGGGTTGTGATACCTAAAAAGGCTAGTCCAAACATTAAACCTGCTTCTGCGCCATGAACCATTCCATGTCCAAAAGAACGATGTCTGTCTCCATATTTTGCCATAAACTCATTGATGAAAATACTGTACTCCGAATTGGCATTCGTTAATTCAGGGTCCATAAAAAATAACTGGTACATAGCACTTTGATGGACACTCATCAAAGTGAGAATATATGCCAGAAAAATACTTAATAGATAGATGGTTATCATTTTTCCAAGAGAACGATTATTCACCAGTGGTTCACCTGTGACTTGAGCCAATTTTGTACCCAATACATTGGGATGATACCAAATCATTCCTAGAATAAGTGGCAATAAAGCAGCTATCGGGATTATTAACCAATTTGCTTGTTCCATAATTTAATGTTGTTCTTTTCAAAAATTTTCATAAGACCTGATAAATATACAAAAAACTCAAATAACTTATAATGTTTATTTTTTTA
>JAHDBB010000392.1:5073-6260 GCA_020630635.1 Chitinophagales bacterium | reverse complement strand
CATTTGACCTGATTATTACGGCAGGAGCAGGAGACATTAGCGATATTGTCCCCGACTTAAAAGATCAATTAGAAAAGATTTTTTAGGAGAGAACAGATACTGCTTCGTCGTAACAGGTCTCCCCGCTATCCGTTCTTATTCGTGTTTGCCTTATTTTAGGCAGCCAACACTTCAACACGAATACCACTACTATCGGGTCTAATTGGTTAAGGTAAGTACTCCTTAGTGCCATAAAAGGGACAGAAAATCACGATAGCCTATTCATTAATTTTGAAATAATCAAGCAAATAACTATCGACAAAAAAAACTAAAAAAACAATTACCAACTATAAAAAGTTACCAGTCACTCGTCACCAGTCACTCGTAACTCATTGAAAACTGTATTTTGAAAAACAACTTTATGGGAAAAAATCAACGCTATCAATGGCAAAGCGTAGCCTTTGCCCTATTCTGGTTTGTAACAGGTATCTTCTTCGTCATGATGCTAAGTACCACTGTACGCAACCACTCCAACCAGAATATTAGGGACATTGTCATTAACCTAGACAATGGTCCCCACCCTTTTGTCACAGAAGAAAAAATCGAAATACTCCTCAAAGACTATTTCGGTACCAACCATTTAGACATCCCTCATAAAGACATCAATCTTTTTGATTTAGAATGGCTATTAGGCAGAAACGAATATGTGGAGCAAGCCGACTTTTACATCGACATGAAAGATGTCATGCACATCAATGTCACTCAAAAACAACCCCTCATTAGAGTGATTAGTGACCTCAATAATCGAGACTACTACATTAGTGAAAAAGGTGATAAACTCCCTGTCTCTCTCGACTATACCGCACGAGTCTTAGTTGCTACTGGCAACATTATGGATAACAATACCAATGTCGGAAAAATCGAAACAGACATGCTATGGGACCTCTATCATCTTGCTCAATACATTTCTAATAACAAAGTTTTAAACGCTTTAACCGAACAAATTTATGTTGACAACAATGGAGAGATAGACATCATTCCTAAAGTTGGAGATTTCAAAATCAAAATCGGACAAGTGGAGCATTTAGACAAAAAGTTAGTAAACATCCTTATTTTTTACAAAGAAGGTTTACCTCAAATTGGCTGGAATGTTTACAACGAATTTAACTTTAGTTATACCAATCAAATTATTAGTTCTACCAATCAAA
>JAHDBB010000392.1:0-4973 GCA_020630635.1 Chitinophagales bacterium | reverse complement strand
TACCAATCAAATTATTAGTTCTACCAATCAAAAAATCAACTAGCTATGAACGAAAATAAAGACATAATCGTTAGTCTCGATATCGGGACCACTAAAATTTGCTGTTTAATTGCAAAAAAATTAGACAACGAAAAGATTGATATATTAGGAGTCGGAATGGCTCAATCAATAGGCTTACTAAGAGGGGTGATTGCCAATGTAGCAGACACAGAAAAAGCAATTCAAAAAGCAGTTAATAAAGCTGAGTTACAATCAGGTTTAAAAGTCAAAAAAGTCATTGTTGGAATTGCTGGACAACACATCAAAAGTCTTAAACATCGCAACTATCTTTCAAGAGAAGAAAACTCCAATGAAATCACACAAGGAGACATTGACTACCTTGTAGAAAGTGCACACAATATTGTTCTTCCTCCTGGTGATGAGATTATTCATGTACTCCCACAAATGTTCAAAGTCGATAATGAAGAAGGTATTACAGATCCTGTCGGAATGTGTGGAACCAATCTTCAAGGAGACTTTCTAATCATCACAGGACAAGCCAATTCTATCAAGAATATTGGAAGCTGTGTAGAACGTGCTGGGCTAGAAGTTGCAGGCTTAATTTTAGAACCCATTGCATCCAGTATTTCTGTTTTAAACAATCGTGAAAAAGAAGCAGGAGTTGCTCTAGTAGATATTGGAGGTGGAACAACAGACCTCGCAATTTTTGAAGATAATATCATTCGACACACGGCTGTTATTCCTTTTGGAGGCAATGTTATCACCGATGACATTAAAGAAGGTTGTGCTGTATTAAGAGATGATGCTGAGAAACTTAAAATAAATTATGGTTCTGCATTAGCTCTAAAAGCACACAAAGACCAAGTGATTGTGGTACCCGATTCTTTTGGAACACAAGAACCCAGAGAAATTCCAATGACCAATCTCGCACTGATCATTCAAGCAAGAGTCGAAGAGATTATGGATGAAGTCTATCACCACATCCGAAAGTCTGGTTTTGAAAATAAACTACTCGCTGGTATCGTCTTAACAGGTGGTGGATCTATGCTAAAAAACATAGACAAAATCACGGAGTACATGACGGGTATTCGTACACGCTTAGGAGATGTAGAAAAATCTTTACTAGACAAAGATAAAAACAAACTCAATGAAGCAAAATATGCGACGGCTGTTGGTCTAGCACTCAAAGGATTGGAATTAATAAATGAACAAGAACTAGACGGTCGGTTTGTTGGCTTAGGTCCAGATACCCAGATCAATACATCTCATCCGGAACCTGTAGACAGGTTTGATGAAGAAGAACAACCCAAAAAACAAAGAAGTTTTATAGATATGATTCGGGATATTTTCAGAAAAGATTCTCCTGATTACGATGAAGATTAGTTTTAATTTTTAGCTAAAAAATGTGATATATAAACGAAGTGAATATTGTCAAAAAAAAATTTGAAAAAAAACATAAAAATGTGCGAAGAATTAAATTTTTTATTTGATATTTACGCATATTTTTACGATATTGTAAATGCCAAGCAATTTTCGACCCTTCTATATATTTAGCAATAAACGCTAAGCACTAAAATTAAAAAATTATCCTTACTTAACTATATTGTTTTACAACCTAATTTGGTTTTATCAAGTTTGTTATTTTTCAGCATTTATTATTAAACGTTAAAAAATAGCAAAAAATAAAACCCTAACCCTAAAAGATAACTAATATGGATGACAACATTATTTTCAAGAACATAACTAAGGGACCCGCTGCCATTATCAAAGTAATTGGTGTTGGAGGCGGTGGCTGTAATGCTGTTAATCACATGTTCACACAAGGCATCAAAGGCGTTGAATTCATCGTCTGTAATACCGATGCACAAGCACTAGACATCAGCCCTGTTGGCAATCAAATCCAGCTTGGTCCACAATTGACCAAAGGTAGAGGAGCAGGCGCAAAACCAGAAGTTGGAAAAGATGCGACGATTGAGTCGTTAGAAGATATAAAGAAAGCAATTGGCAATGATACTCAAATGCTGTTTATTACGGCTGGAATGGGTGGAGGTACAGGAACAGGAGGTGCGCCCGTCATTGCTAAAGCAGCTAGAGAACTCAACATACTTACAGTAGGTATCGTTACCACTCCTTTTACCTATGAAGGTAATCTTAGAAAGGAGTATGCAAGAAACGGTATTGAAGAAATGCGACAGTATGTAGATACACTTATTGTTATTTCCAATGATAAAGTCAATGCGCTTTATGCTGAAAACACTTTAAGAGAAGCATTTTCTAGAGCAGATGACGTGTTGGTAACAGCCGCCAAAGGTATTGCGGAAATTATCACAGTACCTGGACTCATCAATGTCGATTTTGCAGATGTTAATACCGTTATGAGAGAAAGCGGAGTAGCCATTATGGGTTCTGCTATTGCAACAGGGGAAGACCGTGCTCAAAAAGCAATCGTAGAAGCGATGTCTTCTCCCCTACTCAACAACAATAAGATTATTGGAGCAAAACAAGTCCTTATCAATATTAGCTATGGTTCTTCAGAAGTACTAATGAATGAAATCTCTACGATTATCAACTATGTTCAAAAAGAAGCAACCAACAGTTCTAATATTATTTTTGGAGTTTGTCCAGATGATAGATTAGAGGAAGCCATTTCTGTCACTTTGATAGCAACCAGTTTTGAAACAGATCAAAATGAGTTACTACCAGAAGGATTTAGATCGGAACCCAAAGCTCAACCAGTCAATAACTATAGTTACAATGAGCCACCTGTTTACCAACAGGCTCCCCGACCGACCCCAGCACCTCAAACACGTCCAGTAGCACAACCCAAGCCTAAGCCTGTGGTTCAATCCAATGTTGTACGACCTCCCGTACGACCAGTCGCTCCTCAAACAACGATTCAGACACATCAAGAACAACCTGTTAACCGTGTAGTAGCTGATTTATCACAAGAAATCACGCCAACAGTAGTTGAACAACCACCACAGGTTGTTGAAAAGGTAGAACCCAATAACTTGATTAAGCCTTTATCTCCTTTTGAAAAAGAACGCAAAGAGACTCCAATAGAACAGACCTCTTTTATCAGAGATGAAAAAGACTCTTTTATACCAGGTACAAAGATCACAGAAGATGAAGACAAAGAGTTTAGAAAGCGTTTAGTTAGAAGAAGACAGGAAAGACTCAAAAAGTTATACCGTTCTACTTCTGACATCAATGAGCGAGAAAATGAACCTGCTTATAGACGCAAAAAGTATGAATTTGAAAAGGTAGAAGATGATAATAGCAAGCCTTCTAAAATCACTTTTTCGTTAGATAAGCCTTCTAAGAATGGAAAAGGCAAACTCAACAAGGGAGGCAACCCATTATTACACGATCAAATTGACTAAAAGGAGTTTTTGAGTAAACTTATTTACGACAAAAACTTCTATTGTATAGAATGTTAGTTATCTTTTTCAATCGGACAGTTTCAATATGAAACTGTTCGATTATTTAGATAAATTTATTTAGTAATGGTTAAATAATAAATTCCTCATTTGTAACAAAGAGACTTTTTGATGGATGAGGCAAAAAACGTAGTCATAGCAGGGCTAAGACGAGGCTTTTTAACGAAATACATCGGAAAGTATCGTAGTTAAAATGCGGAAGTTGTTTTTTTATCATTACTTAAATCCAGAATGCCAAATATATTCGTCGCTTTTAAATTACTAAAAATCTAAATTTAACTGATTTTTAATGTTTTTTGAAACGTATTGCATTGATTTTCGTACTAAAAAATGATAAATTTGTCCTTCATAAGACTAAGAAAAATCAAAAAAAGTAGTATCTTCACAAGGTATTTTAAGTCCTAAAGAAGACTATGCCTTTTTTTGGCAATACATATAACATTCTAACATATAATAAAGCCTATGAAAATATTTTACTCTACTATATTCTTTTTATTTTTTTCAATGTTAACCATCAATGCTCAAGACATATTCTATGTGTCTGATGACATTGTAGTATCTACAGGTTCTTCGGAAGATGGAGAAACCATTGAAGCTAAAAATTATATCAAGAATAATACCAGCAAAACAGTCAATCTGGTATGGGAAAAAGATCTCAACATTCCTGAAGGTTGGCAAGTTTTTATCTGTGATAATGCAGGATGTTATCCGCATGAAACTTTCTCAAGCAATTTTTCTATTGCAGCAGGAGATAGTAGTGAAATCAAAGTACAGTTCAAACCCAAAGGCATCGTAGGTAGTGGAAGTGCAAGTGTCACTTTTACAGACCCAGAAGACGATACCATCGCTGGTACTGCTAGCTTTGAAGGGGATGCTTGGGCTGTTGGTTTAGAAGATAATATTACTTCAACTGAGCAAGTATTCAATACTTACCCTAATCCCGTAAGAAATACTTTAAATGTTGAATTACAAAATTATAATGAAGTGCAAGAATTGGAAGTCTATAACATGGTAGGTCAATCTGTTGGTCGCTACTTTATAGACAACCCTAGTGAAGTCCAAAAATTGGATGTGTTTGATTTAGAAGATGGAATGTACTTCATCAGCCTATTAGACGCTAATGGGCAATTGGTTAATACTAAAAGATTCTCTAAAATTAGATAGTTTTTTAAGTGGTTATAACAGTGTAGGAGGGCGACGGACCAATCGGGTTCGTCGCCTTTTTTATGCCTTATACTACAAGTTTTTCGGCTTTTTGAACTTTTTCATTTAGAAATACCTTTATGTTCTCTGAAATCCTTAGGAATGGATAGGAAATAAATGTACACTTTTCAGCAAAAAGATTTTTCAACTCTATAAGGCAAAAAACGTAGCGGTTCGACGACTCGAAATAGCAGGGCTATTACGAGGCTTTTTAACGTAGTAGATTGGAAAATATTGACGCAGAAAATGAATATTTATTTTTGTTCCATTCCTTTAACCAAACACTCAACATGCCAGATTTAACAAGCTCCTATGACTCCTATGGCGATT
>JAHDBB010000391.1 GCA_020630635.1 Chitinophagales bacterium | reverse complement strand
ATACCACTACTATCGGGGCTATTTGAGTAAGGATAGAACGCCACACAAACAAAAGTGCTTTAGAATTTTTGAAATTAAAAATTAGCATTGAACGCTAGTAGCTCAACTATTTTTTAAGGCAATTGTTCTTCAATAATAAAGTTGACACCTCCTGCTGGATTATCTGGATGCGTTACAATATTAAAAAATCGCATATTATTTTCATTATCCGCTCCTTGAAAAATGACCTTAGAATCAAGCTGACAATCAGAAAGAGAATAAGCCGTAAATACAAAATTGGCTAGATCATCATTATTGTCTTGATTTAACAAAACATCAAAAAACACCTCATTGTTATCTACATCCGCCCCTTGAAAAATAATCTTATCATCCATACTCGCATTACCTGCCCACATCGCCCTCGTATCATTATCTAAAAAAACTTGTGCCTGTTGCCCCCAAGTTGATAGATTGGGATTACTAAAATCAATGCTGATATTATTGGACGAAAAATCAATAGGAGAAGCGGTCATCACTCCTAAATGATTGCGATGTCGAATAGCCACAAAATAAGGAGCAACAGGAATATTGGAACTAAAAGTAATGGCGTTTTGACCTTGTGTATCGACTACCTGTCCATCACCTCTAAGTAAGACAGAACGAGTCGCCACCACATTTGCAGGATTATCGCTAGCCCTCAATTCAATAAATAACCAATCAACAATAGGGTTGCTATTAGAAGACAAAAGACTATTACTAGTAAATTCTGGTTCAAAATCATTATTAGTGTGTTGAAATGAGGTAAGATTGGCGTAAGGATCTGTTAGAGGAATAAGACCAAATTGAGAAAGAAGTACATTCATTCCCCAATTGCCATTAATTGATAGTGACGGACCTTGAAGCAAGACCACTAAGTCATCAATCATTACTTGTTCATCATCACAAATTCCGTCATCATTCGCATCGCCACCTTCGCTAGCACATAGATAATCCGAACTGCTACAAGAACCAACTGGACTAAGAGAGACGGACATAGTAGTAGAAGACAAACCATCATAAGCATCAGACAAACTAATAATCACTTCTATTAATGGAACAGATATTTCAATTAAAATTTGTGGAGTCGAAGGTGTATAGGTTCCGAAAGTAATCAATGTACCAAAAGCATTTCGATAGGAAACAGTCACTTCATCAATATATCTTTGATTGGGTGAGCCACCTAGCGACTCATTAATATTACTAATCGTAAATCTTATATCTTCTTTTATCTCATTAAATGAAACAAAAGTGTTGGATGAGCCAGAACCTATATGCGTAAGTGTAGGCGAATCAAAGTTTTTTTCATCATATCCAGGACAGATTAGCGTTCCCACACATGTACAATTGTTTGCTTGAATGACATCATTTTCTGTAGCGATATTTCCATCATCACAAGCCGTACCAGGAGTTTGGGGCGCACCTTGATAAAAATCATTATCATTGCAATCCACATCAGCACAAAACCCGTCATTATCTGCATCTCCGCCATTATTAGAACAAGGGTCACTGATACAAAAAGTCGTTTCATCCGAAAACGCAAATTCTCCACCAGAAGCCAATATTGTTCCATCAGGATGACTTAGTGTATAACTACCATTCCCTTGACTACAACACAGACCATTTCCTTGAATATCGTACATCACAAAAGTATAACAAGCCCCTTCATCAGCACAAATAAATGACTGTTCATCATCTCCCGATATAATTATATTATCTCCAACCAATACATTGCCATTTTCATCCAACAATTCCCAGCTATTTACATGAGGATAATCATCCAAAACAAGGGTCAAATCTAATGTGACACCACCTTGAACGACATAAACACTTTCAAAAAGGCTATTATTGGCGGGCAAATCATCCGTTTGACCATTAGGGTTTGCAAGTCGAATTTCCAATTCCGTTTCGCCATTTGGAAAAGTAATAGAACTTAACTCCACTACTTCGATAGCACCTTCTACAAGATTACCCGACCAAGCATCCGTTCTCAAAAGAATACCATCTAAATAAATTTCCATATCCACAGAAGTTAAAGAATTGATTCCTGAATTTTCTATGGCAATCGAAGGACTACCACTATTTTGACCACAAGGAATATCTAAGACGATTCCATTGTTAATCGAGGCATCCAATGAAGGTTTACTTTGAGAATCACATCCAGACGAAGGTGTATTAGGTAAGGTATAAGTTTCATAAAACAATCGCATTCGATTTTTTTGTCCTAGGGTAAATGAGTTATAACAGGTCTGTGTATAATCCATATAGTTTTCAATCATATCAGGCTGATCGCCCATTCCTCCCTGTGAAACAGAACGATAAGGATTATTATTTGAAGTATCATTTTCATCACTCGTACAAAGATTTTGATCACTACTACAACCACCACTTAAACCAGCAGCACTTTTAGGAGGCGTATCACAGATTCTATCCCCATCAGTCAAGCAATCATTATTGGCACATGAGTTGCCTTGAAAAGTATGACGCAAACCCAACCAATGCCCTACTTCATGACAAAAGAAGACACCGTTAAAACCGATATTTCGCATAATAACCCCATTGGGCCCAATATATATGCCCAATACATCCGTAGTATAGTTGATAAAAATATTTAGATAATCTCCAGTATCCCATACCACTTCACTAGCAAATCTAGAGGTTTTCCAATAATCTGTAGAATAATATTCTGGCTGATAATGACGGACAACCCCATTCGTATAATGACCATCAGGATCTGTAGAAGCCAAACAAAATTGGATTTCAGTATCTACTCCATAATGCGGATTACTAAAATTGATAGCACCCGCTTGAGTATGACTAAAATGTTGGTTGGCTTCCTCAATATAAGCATTGACAGTTGCTTCATTAGGATTTTGAACCGTACCCACTTCTTGACCAGAATGTATAATATGAACAACAACAGGAATGGTATAAACTACCCCTTCCATTTTTTGATATATCGTCCCATTCGCTATTTTTTGTTGAATCGCCTTTCGATATATTTCCTCAAATGCGGCTTGTTGTTGCTCTTCCTCTGGACTCAGAAATCCTACTGGAAGCTCACTAGGACAAATCACCTCATTACTACTTTCATCTATAGCAGGTTGATTTAAATGATTATTGGTTGACTGTCCATAAGCAAAAGATAAATTCAATAATAAAAAAACAGTGAAAATGAGGTTGATAAGTATTAAATGTTTTTTGGTTGAATTAGTCATAATCAGTTATAAGTTGGATAAGGTAATTTAACTTTCTTGATTAGGAAGAGAGATGTTCAAGAAAACAGATTGAGAGAGTTGTAAGTATTAAAATGACAAAGAACACCTATTCTTTGGATGGGCATTTCCCAAGTTGTTAGATAACTATAATAAATGCTATGTAGTAGATAGGATAAAGCTTTTCAAAAAAACAATATGTCTTTTGATACTTAAAGTAAGTAGATAGGAAGAGGATAAAATAGGAGGAAGAAACAAAAGAATAATGAATTTATTGAGTAGTGGGAATACTACTAATTCACCTTTTAATGCAACAAAATTACATTAAAAAAAACAAAAAAGAAACAAAGTCAAGAGAATAGTTATAAACACTTTATATAATTCTTCTATATTAATTTTAAAGGCAGATAATCAAAACAAATTTCTTAATTTTGAAGCATTATTCAACCAATAAAATAATGCATTATGGGATTTAACTTTTCAGCTATTGTCATTAATAAAAACTACAAAGATCAGATAGACCAACTCCAAAAAGATTTAGAAATGAATCTAACATTTAAGGAAGAAATTACTTTTGAGCAGGCTTCAGCTAATGCAAAACCTGAAGGACTTTGTGACATTTATTTTGCCGAAAAAGCGACCCTTCTTTTTGTCCCATTTCAATCCGATGCCCATTACATTAAGGATGCCCAAGTGCTTTCTTTTATAATGGTAGAAATGGTGATGGATATGCAACTTAAATATACTGAAAACGGCATTTTAAAGCGATTTATATCAGAATACAATTTAGAAAGGCGAGAAAATAGGGGCAAATCACTTCCTGTCGAAACAGAAAATATGGAAACCTCCGAAATCATTTGGAAGCAAATGGACTACATATTAGGAGAGTCATTCAATGCCATTAGTTTATCAGCAACATGTTATCGTTACACAATGGCTTGATTTTTTTTTAGGAGCGAAAGGTTATTACTCTTTCATCGCAACGGAAAGTCCCGCTATCCGTTCCTATGAATGCAGCCAACGTTTTGCGAAGCCAATGCACTTGCATTTATACCACTACTATCGGGGCTATTTTTGAAAGGACATAACATCTCACAAACGGTGGCAATAAACGAACCACAATTTGACAACTTTCAAGCACGAAAAGAACCAAAGCTGTCAAATTTCCCCAAACCACAAAAACCAAAAAAAAATGTCAGTAAACATAGTCGCTCTCATTCCCTACAAAGGCATCAACGAAGAAAGCAAAAAACTCATCGAAACCCTAGAAACCGACCTTCCCGAATTCCAAAAATATTTCAAAGCACTCCAACAGCAAGAGTTTTCCGTACACGATAGAGAAACCTATTGGTATGATGAAAAGCTATATAAACGCCAAGAAAAACCCGATGAGATATTACCCATGCGAGACTCCTTGATACACAAATATTATATGTACTTTTTCTTTGGAAAAAATACCATTTACATGTCCAATCCTTGGCGATTTGTTTCGATGGTCATTTATGAAAATATCCAAAAAACATTTATGGAGTGTGTCAATAAAGTGGGATCATTGACCAATGCCAAAGAATGTTACATCATTGGAGACAACCATCCTTTACATTTCATTTGTTTTGAGTCCAAAGGCAAATTTCGCAATATTACAAGATGGGCAAATCAGAACAAAGAGCAAGCAAAAGACGGTATTAGTGGAAAGAATGGAATGTATATTAAAATAGAAGAAGGTCTTTATGATGTAAAAGGTTATTATAAGCATCCGTTTTGAAAAGGTTCCGACCTCAACGAACTAGCCCCGATAGTAGTGGTATCCCCTTGTAGAGCAAATTCACAAATTTGCTCTACAAGGGGATAGGAACGGATAGCGGGACTTTCCCTTACGACAAAGCACCCAACCTTTCGCTCCAAAAATAAAAAAATCTTTTGAGTTTTATCTGTTAGCACAATAATCATTATATTTGAATATTCTAAACCCAATTTGTCTTTTACCCAAGTCATTTTAGATGGATAAAAAATAAGAGAAAAGAACCCTAAAGAACTAATAATCAGGTGCATCCCAATGTGTCGTAAAAAATAATTATTCGATAGTCAAGTTAGAGCCGAAAAAGAAGCGTAGGCTTGCTAAATTTCGGTAGCGAGGCGATGGCATTGTGAAAGGAACATTAAATTTAGCGAGATTTTATTTCGGGATCGCCCAGATATTTTGAGCGACTGAAAAATGAAAGCCCGTCTGGCGAAGACAAGGAAATGAGCAGTCAAAACATACACAAAATAGTTTTGAAAATGTTCAAATGCCACCCTAAAAAGATACTAATACGATAATTTGGGATGCATCAGTCACTCATTACTACTAAATGATACAATTCTACTTTTATTTCAAAGCCCTGCACATCATCGCAGCCGTCGCATGGTTTGCAGGCTTATTTTACATTGGTCGCATCTTCGTGTATCACGTAGAAGCCAATGCACACCCATCGCCCAAACAAGAAATTTTACAAGAAGAATACATCCGAATGGCAGACCGTCTTTATCGTTTCATCATGCAACCAGCGATGATAGCGACCTTCATTTTCGGTTTCGCCATGATCGCCATCAATCCCGACATCCTAACCACCTGGCTATATATCAAACTCGTTCTCGTTTTCCTATTAGCAGGCTATCAAGGATTTTGCAAAGGCATCATCAAACAATTAGCCGACAAAAATACCAAACTCAATTCCGCCCAGATGCGTTTCATCAATGAGATTCCCACCTTATTTCTCATCGGAATTGTTTTACTCGCTGTAGTTGGAAAAGTCGGGCAACTCAACTATCTTTATTTAGGAATTGCAGTAGTCATCATTGGCATTCTCCTATTTATGGCAACCAGAGCAGGAGCCAAAAGAGCCAAAGAGAACCAGCAATAGATTTTAAAAAGTTATAGTTTTATTAGGAGCGAAAGGTCAAGAGCTTCGTCGCAACGGCAAGTCCCGCTATCCGTTCTTATCCCCTTTGTAGAGCAAATTCATGAATTTGCTCTACAAAGGGGATACCACTACT
>JAHDBB010000390.1 GCA_020630635.1 Chitinophagales bacterium | reverse complement strand
TGCACTACCAACTGGCTTTTTTCGCCCATGTAAGGATGAAAATAATCAGCTTGTTGATGACTTTCATACAATTTCAAACAGATTACTCCCAAGCTCAATAAAGCCAAAAATACCAATCCTCCTATGATGGTTCGTTGATTCGATTTGGAATAAGGAAACTTTTTGTATTGAGCACCCAAGATACCTATTAAGGCAATTCCGAAAGCTCCCATCATGGATTCCAACAACCACAGGGTGTCGTTTATGCCCACTGCCAAAACAATCCCTATCACAAACGGAATTAACAACTGTAAAGCAGGATAATTTTTCCAATTAAATTTCATGTTTATATTTTTTAAAATTCGCAAACCTTTTAAACGCTTGTTTGTTAATGCATTGATAATATTTTCTTATCAGTCCATAGTTTAATAGTCGATAGTCCATAGAGTGTTTTATTGGTATCCGCTTTTAAAATTAATAAACGAGAGTTGTAGGAACAGTTTGCAACTGTTCTCACGTCTGAACCTCAATATTAGTTTCTAATGCGTAGACCTATAGTTCGTTTTTATTAGGAGCGAAAGGTTCTGTGCGCTGTCGTTATGGAAAGTCCCGCTATCCGTTCTTATTGCTGCTGCTTGGCTTAGATGAAAGGCACTTTGAAAGTGCCTTTCATCTGGCAGAACTTCGTGCAGCAATACCACTACTATCGGGGCTAGGTCGTTGAGGTCTGTACTTCTTAGCACCAAAAGCAAGAACTGTGGCACAAAACAAACCGCAATTTGACAACTTTCACCACGAAATGAACCAAAGTTGTCAAATTTCACTACACGAAACACAAACATATTCTTACAGCATTCTTTAGGATGCTGAATCTGGTACTAAAGGTTAAGCCCCTAACCAACTAGACCCGATAGTAGTGGTATTCGTGTAGAAGCGTTGGCTTAGAAAAACCTAGCCACACGAATAAGAACGGATAGCGGGGAGACCCGTCACGATGAAACAACATCCGTTCTCTCCTAATAAAGAAAAAACTGAACAGCAAGTCACCAACCACTTGTCATCAGTCACTCAAAATTTGATAACCATTCCTATTTATACAATGCAAAAATTCTATTTTAACGCCCTTTTTTTACTACTTTTTTCTGTTTTTTCTTTCGCACAAAACGGAATTATACAAGGAAGAGTCTTTGATCCGATCAATAATGAGTCGATTCCATTTGCCAATGTCGTCATCCAAAACACCACGCAAGGTGCAACCACCGACATTGATGGATACTATAAAATCGAAAAACTGGAACCTGGTCTTTACAATATTCAAGCCTCCTATATTGGCTATAAAACCAAGACGATATTCGAGATACAAGTCAGTAATTCCCGACCTGCTACCGTAGATATTGAGATAGAAGAAAATACGGCTGAATTGGAAACGGTCGTGGTCAAGGCAAGTCCATTTAGTAAGACAGAAGAAAGTCCTGTTTCCTTACGAAGCATCAGTGCCAACGAAATTCAACGGAATCCAGGTGGAAACCGAGATATTTCCAAAGCCATTCAATCCTTGCCAGGTGTCGCTACGACTGCTAGCTTTAGAAACGACATCTTAATACGGGGAGGATCACCCGCCGAAAACAGTTTTTACATTGACGGCATCGAAGTACCTGTTATCAACCACTTTGCAACACAAGGTGCATCGGGTGGACCCAACGGAATGATTAATGTGGATTTTATCAAAGATGTGGATTTTTATGCAGGAGCTTTTCCAGTCAGTCGAGGCGGTGCATTAAGTTCCGTCTTTGACTTCAAATATGCAGAAGGCAATCCCGATAAAATGTTGGCTCGTTTTACATTGGGATCAAGCGATGCCGGTATCACCATAGATGGACCATTGGGCGAAAAAACGAACTATATTGTCTCCGTTCGTCGTTCCTATTTACAGTTTTTATTTGACGCTATCGGCTTACCCTTCCTACCGACTTACACCGACTATCAGTACAAAATCAAGCATCGTTTCAACGATAAAAATCATTTGACAATTTTCCAAATAGGTGCATTTGATGAATTTGTATTAAATCTGGATGCCAATGAAACCGAAGCCCAACAATATCTATTAGACAACCTTCCCGTCAACGAGCAATGGAATTATACCTTTGGCTTAAAATATACCCACTTCCAAGATAATAGCTACACCAACTTTATCTTGAGTCGCTCTATGCTTCGCAACAGCATTTTCAAGTATGCTAACAATGATGATAGTAACCCAGATAATTTATTATTCGATCTGGATTCGGATCAAAAAGAAAATAAATTAAGAGTCGAAAATATCCGAAGAACCAATGGCTTTAAATTTCTATTGGGCGGAAGCTATGAATTTGACCAATACAGCAATCGTACTTTCAATCAACGTCCTATTGGCAACGACATCTTTATCGCTGAATATGATACGACACTCAACTTGAATCGTTGGGGATTGTTTGCACAAGTTTCTAAAAAGGTATTACAGGAACGCTTGACCCTTTCGGCAGGTCTTCGAGCAGATGGAGCCGACTATTCAGAGGAAACCCAAAACATGTTTAAGCAGTTATCCCCACGCTTTTCAGCCTCTCTCATCATCAATGAACGCATCAACTTCAATGTCAATACAGGAATTTACTATCAGTTGCCTCCTTATACCATCTTGGGCTATGTCGAAAACAACCAGTTTATCAACAAAACCAATGGCATCCAATATATGCGAAATACGCATTATGTTGCTGGCTTAGAATGGAATACTCGAAGCAATACTCGTATCACATTGGAAGGTTTTTACAAAGACTATGACCAATATCCTTTCCTGCTCAATGACTCTATTTCCTTTGCCAACTTAGGAGGTGACTTTGGTATCATTGGAGACGAACCCGTCACTTCTACTTCAGAAGGAAGAACCTACGGATTAGAGTTATTGGCGCAACAAAAATTATTTAAAGGCTTTTATGGGATTATCGCTTATACGCTTTCGTGGAGTGAGTTTAAAGATAAAAATGATGTCTTTATCCCAACGGCTTGGGACAGTCGCCACATCATTAATCTGACGGCTGGCTACCGCTTTGGCAAGAATTGGGAATTGGGAGCCAAGTGGCGTTATTCGACAGGTACACCTTATACGCCTTATGATGAAAATACATCTTTGTTGATTAGCAATTGGAGTGTGGCTCCTGGTGGCTTGTTGGATTATGATCGACTGAATAGTGAACGGATTCCAGCGATCCATACTTTAGATTTCCGAATTGATAAACGCTTTTTCTTTAATAAATGGAATCTGCAATTGTATATGGATGTCCAAAATGCATACGCTTTCCAAGCACAATTGCCTGCTTACTTGTCGGTTGAACGCAATGAAGAAGGTATTCCTTTAGTCAATCAGGAAGATCCGAGTCGTTATATGGCTCGTTATATTTCCAATGATTCTGGGGCAGGAACGGTTTTACCGAGTATTGGGGTTATTGTAGAATTTTAAAAAGAGGTTCGTACAATCGGTTGGTTCCTTGATTGGATCAGCCGATTGTCTTTTTATTGGTCTTTTCTAATATCATTGACCAAATCAACAGAAATATTGCAGATTTCTGCTATTTCTTCATCAGACAAATCTGTATTTTTTATAAGTTTGTTGACAATAGATATTTTTTCTAGTGCTGCTTTTTCTCTTTCTTCTCTTTTTGCTCTCTCTTCAAGGGTTTCGCCATATAAAGCAAGGTACATATTATTAAGAAACCGAATTGATGATTTGGTAGGTTGTGTCATATCTTTAGGTTTTATATACTCTTCAAAAACTTCTCGTTCAAACTTTAACTCCAAGTTATTGGGCAAAAGTAAGACAAAATTCATAAATCGAAATAAATTAACAATCTGTGCTTTAGTAAGGTTCCTTTCTATTGCCAATCGAAAGACTTGCCGTTTATAAGTATACCTTTTATCATTATCGCCTTTCGATTTTAGTACATACTTATTGGCTAAAACAGCGATTGCAAAAGGATTTTTGGACTGTAAAAGTTCTTCGTCTGAATACGAGTTGATTTTTACACTATTAAATTCATAGGTCGCTTTTGTTCCCAAAAATTCATAGCTAAACTTGTTATACTTTTTAGGATTTTTAGCTACTGTATAGATGGCTATTGCCGTTATTTTTTGCTTGTATTTGTCATAAATCCTGTAAAAATAGGTAAACATCCTCTCTGAAAAGTCCATATCAAAAGATGATTGAATTTCGATGTGTACAAGTATCCATTGTTCTTGTCCGTCCTTTAACTTAACTTTGACCAATTTATCATTGATAACTTTACCTTTCTTTACTTTGTCAGCGATAAGTTTGTGTAACTCCTGCTCTAAAAATTCAATAGGTTCATTAAAGTCTATCAATGGATGTGCTTCAGGTAGAAAAAATAAGATAAAGTCTTCAAATAGATTGGAAATTATCTCTTTCCAATGAGCATCAAAATCTACAGGTATATTTTCATTTTCCTCCAATGTTTATGAGTTTTATCCAAATATAACAACTTTTGTCTATCAATACAAAAAGCCCGAACACTTGTCCAAAAACAAATGTGCGGGCTTTAAAGAGTTGGTGGGTATTTCAGTCTAAAAAATGCGTTCACCACTGGCATTATACCAGACACTCTTTTTTACTTCTTGAGCAGAAAAATAAGCTTCATACTTATCATTTCGAGGTTGATACCATGTCACCTCTTCTGCATAAGGGTACTGATTTTTAAAACTGGCTTCTACCATTTCTGGAACACTCACTTTCTTTTTTCGGTTTCCAAAAAAATAGGCTAACACTAATAAGACTGTAGCTGTTATCACGTTTCTATAATTATTATTTTATTGAATTTAATTGGTTTCTTTATGTGTTTCTCTTTACAAATTTAAGACAGTAAAATAAGAAGTAAGTAACTTAAAATTTCCAAATCTTACTTGTCTAAAGAATATTTCTGTATATTGTACATATATAGAACCCATTTTCACCCCAAAACGTTGCATCTCCCATGAAGAATTAACATTTTTTTTACAGAAAAAATAGATCCACTTCTAATATGTCTGCTTCTCAACATTTATATACACTCAATCGAGGTCTCATTCAGACCAGCCTGGGCGTTATTTTTTTGATTGCGTTTATATCATTATGAGTACAGATAGAGGGACTTATTGGAAGCAATGGCATTTTGCCTCAACAACAATATTTAAATCGAATTGAAAATTACTTTGGGTATCGCAACTATGGACAGTTTCCAACATTGGCTTGACTCAATAGTAGCGACTTTATACTACACCTACAATGTGGACTTGGCTGCATATTCTCCTTTTTATTAATATTACGAGTCCTGCCCACAATAAGTTTATTTTTTTTATGGATATTCTATCTTTCTTTATCGATTGGAGGTCAAATCTTTCTAAGCTTTCAGTGGGACACACTTTTATTAGAGGTAGGTCTCACTTGTATTTTCATCAGTTGGGGTCAAAAAAGCAACATTTGAGACATACTGCATTTATACCATTGGGCATTATGCTCTTTTGGTTTCTACTTTTCAAGATAATGTTTTTATCTGGGATTGTCAAGTTATTGAGTCAAGATATTAGCTGGTGGAATGGGACCGCTTTGGATTTTCATTATTTTACCCAACCCTTGCCCAATCCGATTAGTTGGTACATCCTGATCACAAACGGCAATCCTATTAATCACAAAAAATCTAATAGTCCTGTTATTATTTTGGGCTAGGAGCGAAGGGTTGGGTGCTTCGTCGCATTGGAAAGTCCCGCTATCCGTTCCTATGAATGCAGCTAACGCTTCTACCGCAAGTCTTTTTGACTTGTGGTCCAAAGCTATGTACATTCATACCACTACTATCGGGGCTATTTTGAATGGTCTGTACTCCTCACAAACAGAACCGTCTTTTGTCTCCTAATGTGTTCTTTTGTGGTTAGAATTTTGATAGTGCTAATATTATCAATCCAAAAACCTCTCATTTTCTAAAGCAACAAAATTCTATTAATTCTATCAATTCCTATCATTCTGTTCAAGACAATTAGCTGTTACGAAAGGTTCTACCCTTCCCCTAAATAGCCTCGATAGGAGTGGTATTGCTGCTAGGAACTAAGCACAGATGCAAGGCACTTTGAGAGTGCCTTGCATCTAAGCCAAGCAGCAGCAATAAGAACGGATAGCGAGACTTTCCGTAACGACAATGTACCTGACCTTTCGCTCCTATCAAAAAGAAATACCCATACTGGGAACTTTTATAACATTTTGGTATATTTATATAAAAAA
>JAHDBB010000389.1 GCA_020630635.1 Chitinophagales bacterium | reverse complement strand
CTGATAATCCTATTCCTTTTTTAGGCTAGGAGAGAAGGGTTCCTCTTTCATCGTGGTGGGTCTCCCCGCTATCCGTTCTTATAAATGTGCCAACGTTTTAGGAAGCCAACGCATTACATTTATACCACTACTATCGGGTCTATTTGGTTGAGAAAAGAACCTTTCGCAAAGGAAGTGTTTTTAGAGAATCTTTTTATAATAATCCAAAATCTTCTGAAAAATTCCCAAGACTTTTTCGACTTCCAAGAGATAATACCGTTTAGAGTCGGTGTAAATATGTTGGTCTTCCAAAAACATAAATAACCATTCAGTACCACTAGTCACGCAGCCATAAATTTTAGGAAGCATTACTTGTTTTTTTTCATTAAATATTTTAGCTCCTAGAAGTTGAGCGGCACATTGGGCGACACCTAAGTCCACATCATTTTTCTTGGCTTCCACAATTTGGATAATCGGATAATTGATGCTGAAAGACTGTACATTTAGCCAAGATAAAATCACACTCTCCTTTTAGACCTTTTTCGGTATCTACATTGAGGCTATCACCAGAATAAATAGTAAAGAACTTTTTATTGATATTGCGTAATTCAATTAAGATTGGAAAAACGATACTTTCTGATTTTGCTTTTTCACTCCGAATTGGCAGTTCTTCGGCTATTTTCAATGCTTGTTGGAGCATAGAACTTGGAGAAATAGGATGAATATTGTCAAATAAATTTTGGGTATGATTTTTTAGTCCGAAATCTTGTTCCAGTTGATCTAAGGTGAAATTTTCATAGGTCATTTTTCGTTTTTTTTCCAAGTTAACATCTTTTCCTTAATTTTGAAAATCAATAAAACCTATGAATACTCGCCAAAAACTGATAGCCAACTTAGCGAAAGATATTATTGCTCAAACCAAAGATGGGGTTTTTAAAGTGGGGATTGATGGAGTGGATGGGGCTGGTAAAACTTACTTTGGAGAAGAACTGACCGAAGCCTTAAAGCCTTATAATATCTCGCTTATTCGCTCCTCGACAGATTTCTTTCACCATCCTCGAAAAGTTCGGTATCGTTTGGGCAAAGACTCGCCTCAAGGTTTCTTTTTAGACTCTTTTAATTATCCCAAAATGAAAGAGCTTTTGTTAGATCCTATCAGTCGTGGAAAGGGATCACTGTATTATGAACAATACTTTAATCATCGAACCAATCAAATTGAAAAATCGGAAGCTAAAAAAGTGGAAGGTAAAGCTATTTTGGTTTTTGATGGTATTTTTTTGCATAGAGAAGAGTTGAGAGATTATTGGGATTTTTCGATTTTTTTGAAGGTGACTCGTTCTGAATCCTTGCGACGTTGCCATATACGAGATGGAAGCTCGCCTGATATAAATGCACTGAAAAATCAACGGTATGTTTTGGGACAAAAACTTTATTTGGAACAATGTCAACCAATGGAATTGGCTACGGTGGTTGTGAATAATGAGGACTTGAAGGAACCTTTTATTGTGTTATAAAAGA
Source organism: Chitinophagales bacterium (assembly GCA_020630635.1). Taxonomy (GTDB): domain Bacteria; phylum Bacteroidota; class Bacteroidia; order Chitinophagales; family UBA2359; genus JAHDBB01. The sequence goes on along the minus strand of JAHDBB010000389.1, from coordinate 4,779 downwards.
ACTAATTTTTTAAATGTTTTGTTTACCAATTAAATAAATTGGTGTTCTTAATAGAGAAATAGGTTGTTAGAGATTGAAGGATTTGATTATTCTCTAAACTTTAAAAAGTTGGCAGACAATAAAATAGAAGTGAATCGTGCCTATAAGACAGAGCGTAAAAACATCACGCCCAAAGAGTATGAGGATTTCAAAAAGTTTATGTCAGCGATCAATGAGGCAGAGAATACCCACTTACTTTTTTAAATGTGACAAAAACTTAGAAGTGATTTTAAGAATGAATCGTTAAGAAGTCTTAATTTTGAACTTTTGATCGTGTTTTTTTATTTTTATAAGTGATAAGTTTTTAGGAGCGAAAGGTTTGTCTTTTATCGCAATAGAAAGTCCCGCTATCCGTTCTCATTCGTGTAGCCTTATTTTAGGTAGCCAACGCTGCGTACACGAATACCACTACTATCGGGGCTAGATTGAAAGGACAGAACTTCTCAAAAAATCAGCCACCAGTCACTTGTCACTAGTCACCTTAAACAACTATCAACATTTCATTTAACTTTAAAATCACACAATGTCAACAGAAAAGGAAATCAAATCTTTTATGGATGCCCAAAAAGAGGCAGAATCCATGTTAAAAGACCCTAATAAATCCAAAGCTATTTTAGAAAAAGCCCTCAAAAAATCCTCTGATAATAAAAGCGTTTTTGATGATATATGGGACGATTTACAAGCCCTAATTCGGATGGTTAGAGCCTACCGAAAAGGAGACTATACCCAAATTTCTAAAAAGAGTATTATTTTAGTAGGAGGCGCATTGGTCTATCTGGTTAATCCCTTAGACATTATTCCTGATATAGCTCCATTAGTCGGATTATTAGACGACTTTACGATCATCGGCTACGTTATAAACACCGTTCGTCAAGAAGTTAAGGACTTTCTTGCTTGGGAAGATAGTATTATTACAGAAGAGATCGCTTACGAGGAAAAAATGGCTTAGAAGGGATGTTTGTTGCTTGGTATTGGGGCGAAGGGACGTTTTTTCTTAGCCAAAACCCATCAATTTGATTCTTAAAACTTAACGTTCCTTTATGCTATTTTACTAGCACTAAGAAGTACTTTCCGCAACCAAATAGACCCGATAGTAGCGGTATAAATGCAATGCGTTGGCTTAGGAAAACGTTGGCTGCATTTATAAGAGCGGATAGCGGGGAGACCTATCACAACGAAGCTCCATTCGTTCTCTCCTAAAAAAAGAAAACCCTTCCTAAGGGAACGAAATACTTTTAAATAGTGTATATGTTGTTGTATAAAAACTCAATGTATGCACTATTTGTTTATTGATACCAACCCTAAAATGGTGGAGGCTTGGGAAGCCGTTTTTCAAGATGAAACCAATGTCAAAGTCAGACAAGGGGATTTGACACAAGTAACTGAATCAGCCATCGTGAGTCCAGCCAATTCCTTTGGTTTTATGGATGGTGGAGTCGATTATGCCATCTCTATGCGTTTAGGGTGGGACTTGCAAACGCAATTGCAAAAACAAATAAAGGCATTGCCAGAAGGTGAGCTATTGGTTGGCAAAGCATTGGTAATCGAAACAGGTGACGCATTGATTCCTTACCTTATTTCCGCACCCACCATGCGGGTTCCTATGAACTTCAATATTGGTACCTCAATTAATGCTTATTTGGCCATGAAAGCAGCATTGATTGTGGCAAAAACTCATCCACAGATTGAGTCGATGGCGATACCTGGATTTTGTACGGGTGTGGGACGAATGCAGCCCATTATTGCCGCCAAACAAATGCATCAGGCATTTCAAGAAATTGAGAAAGGCGAAAAAATGGACTTTGCTGATTTTGGAGCATCACAACGCTATCATTTTAAGTTAAATCCGACAGGAATGTTGTATGATTATTGAGTTAGTTTAATATAAAGACTGGCTTTGATCGCCAAACGATAGTACCAAATGCTCTCATATAAAAACGTTGGTAAGATAGGACCTAATGTACTGAATTGAGGTATTCGCCATTCAATATATTGTGCTTGTTGTCCAATACTAAACATGGCGTACATTTTAGGATGTCTTATTAATTTAACTCCGATGCCATAAGTATAGAAAAGCCCTATCCGTGAAGTGGGTGCTGCTGTTCTCATATTGCTTGTCAGTATTCCGTAACCAATTCCTCCATAGTAAAAAGGAGTGGTTGCTCTTAAAGGTAATAGATCCCCTCGTACATCAAGATGTAAAGAAATAAAATCGCCATCTCTATAGGTATTGTATCCTAAGCTGATACCCGTAGCTAAATAGGGCGAAATTTCAAAACCACCTGCTCCATACAAGGAGAGTCCCCGATTATTATACACCCTATTTTGATACTGATTGGTATTGATGATAAAACCAATATCCATCACAAAATATTTAGAGAATGATTTTTTACTTTTAATTTCATCTAAGTTTATTATCTCATCTTGATCTTCTTGAGCCAACATAGGAGCAGAGATGATGAGTAATGAAAGTAGAAGAAATTTTTTGTATAACTTTGATAAAGTTGTTTTTGTATTGGGAAACATAATAGGAAGTTGTAAATCATAAAACTAATGAAACATCAAACTCAATTTAATCACTAGTCGATTATACCAAGTTTGTTCATACTTCACCCCACCAATAGGCATTCCAAATCCATCTTTTTCTTGAACCTGCCATTCTATAAATTGTGATTGTTGTCCTACTGTTAAAATAGTAGAGATATTTTGGCTTCCATTAAACTTAATGCCAGCTCCATAACTGTAAAAAATCCCACCCAAAGGAAGATCAACAATATTGCGTTTACGACTTCCCAACAAAAAGCCATATCCAAATTCTCCATAGCCAGTTGGCGTAACTTTTTGAGCTTTGAGTATATCCCCACGAATCCCTAAATGAATAGGTATAAAAATACCTTCAGTAGGTTCATAAGTCTCTACAAAGGGTAGAATAGCTCCATCTCCAGTGACAAACTCATAAGCCTGTTTATAAAGCATAAGCCCAACCCCCATTTCTACAGCTAGTCGAGAGGTCAGTTGTTGACCAGCTATAGCTTGTATGGCAAAACTACGAGGAATGGGACTAGAATCACTAGGGAGCGAATCCGTATAGTTGCCAATCGTATAGCCAATATCCATAATCATATATAGGTCTTTAGGCGTTCTTTTTTTAGGAGAAAATTTTGAGACCTTTTTTACCTGATCTTGGTGAAAAGTAAGTTCATTTTGAGAAAGCCGAAGTTTGAGAGAATCTTGCGTTTGTTTTACGACTTGACCATATAAAATAAGACCATTTTTTAATTTAACTTTATTGAGCTGAATCATTGTGTCCTCTTTTTCTTGAAGACGTTCTTTATCCAATGATTTCTTTTTATTAAAGATTTTATTTTTCTTTGACTCTGCTTGATCTTGGCTATTTACCTTTTGCGAAACCAATAATAGACCAATCATACAAAGGATAAAACAAGGTGAAAATTTATATGGAAAGATAGAAAAAGACATAAGGAATTGGGGTTTTAGAAATAAAACAAAGAAATAATTGCAGGCAACATTTTAAAAACTATCAAAGTAGAAACCAGTCTTTAAAAATAAACCATAATAAAAATTAGTGTCATGTTCAATCTCTTCATCAACAGGAATAGCAATAGGGACACTTGGAATGACTGGATAATCTGAATAAGGAAGGTATTGTACTTGATAGGAAATAGCACAAATCCAAGCAAAATCTTTGGATGATTTCATTTTAATACCAAGTGAAAAACCATAATAGGTATCAAATTTTTTAGGATGATCTTCGTTAACAGCCCAAGCGGAGCCAACCCCTACATCTAATGCATAGATTCCCGTAAGTTTTGTGTTTTGAGACATATCACCGCTAACATTAGCATAAATAGACCAGCTTGAAATATTATTAATCATATACTCTATATTGGGTGCAGGGTCAAATGCCCTAATCTTGTAGGTATTGATTCCTGCTCCTAGACCCACTCCAAACAGAGAATTAAAACGATAACCATTTATGGTATGAAGATTTAAAGGATTGACTTTTACATCTTCAATAATATTACTCAATAGACTAATCGTGGATATATTATAATATCCTCCTTTTTTAGTTTTAAGACGTTTTGGGGTCCATTTTTCGTTGGTAATGGTCTCAATTTCCTCTAATTTAAAAGCAACTTCATCACCATTATCAAGCCGTATTTTGATCGACTCGTTCTTTTGTTCAAAGATAGAACCTACAATTTTATCACCATTTTTTAAGACCAAAACATCTTGATTATTTTGTGCAAAAATCGGCAAAGAAAGGCTCATCAATAAAAGAATAAAAAAATAGGAATAGGATTTAGTAATTAAATGGGAAAACATAATCAGGTTTTAAATAAAATCATATTATAAAAATTGGTAAGTTACAAAATATTCGACTATATTTAATAATTTATAACTTTTTATTTTAGGAGTAAGCAGGTGTTATTGATAGCAAAGACGCAGTTTCTTTTATAAGATATTTTTTAGGAGCGAAAGGTTGCTTGCCTTGTCGTACAGGCAAGTCCCGCTATCCGTTCTTATGAACACTCCAAAAATGACATTGTCAGAACAATGTCATTTTTTCGCATTCATACCACTACTATCGGGGCTAGTTGGTTGGAGACACCACTACTTAGTTCCAGCAACTACAATATCACTATAATTATAAAACACAATCAATGAGCAAAAAAGACAATCAAAACTATATAAAAGAATGCCTACAAACAGGCGACA
>JAHDBB010000388.1:4239-6301 GCA_020630635.1 Chitinophagales bacterium | reverse complement strand
GGAGTCGAAAAAGGAGACCGTACAGGCACAGGAACTCGAAGCGTCTTTGGCTATCAAATGCGTTTTGACCTACAAAAAGGCTTTCCTTTGGTAACAACCAAAAAACTACATCTCAAATCCATCATCCATGAACTACTTTGGTTTCTCAAAGGCGAGACCAATGTACAATATCTTCAAGAAAATGGCGTGAAAATTTGGAACGAATGGGCGGATGAACATGGAAATTTAGGTCCCGTTTATGGCAAACAATGGGTCGCTTGGGAAGGGAAAGATGGAAAAGTGATTAATCAAATTGAAAAAGTTATTGAAACGATCAAAACCAATCCCAATAGTCGTCGTATGTTGGTAAGTGCTTGGAATGTAGGTGATTTGAGTGAAATGAAATTAGAACCCTGCCATGTCCTTTTTCAATTTTATGTCGCCAATGGACGATTGAGTTGTCAATTATATCAACGTTCTGCTGACTGCTTTTTAGGCGTACCCTTCAACATTGCTTCTTATGCCTTACTGACTTTGATGATGGCACAAGTATGTGAGTTGGAAGCAGGTGAATTTATTCATACATTAGGGGATGCCCATGTGTATCAAAATCACTTTGAACAAGTCCAATTACAAAGAAGGCGTGATCCCCGACCTTTGCCAACGATGACTTTAAATCCCAATGTTAAAAATATTTTTGATTTTTCTTATAACGACTTCACTTTATCCAACTATAATCCACACCCACATATCAAAGGAAAGGTCGCCATATAGCATAAAAGGGGAGTGTATTTATTAAAAAAACGAGAAACAATTATGATAAAAGCCTTAGAACTCAATATCATTTTGATGGAAGTAGAGCCATATATCTGGCGAAAAATATTGGTCAAAGACGATATTTCTTTTGAGACCTTCCATGCCATTTTACAAACCATTATGGGATGGGAAGATCGACATCTTTACGAATTTGAAACCTTTAGAGAAGGTTATGAAAATATCAGCCGTTTGTATGAAGGAGACAAAAATGATGCAGCCAAAGTACAATTGAAGGATGTTTTTAATTATGAAAATGTCATTGGTTATATCTATGATACAGGCAAAGATTCTTGGGCGCACCGAATCGAAAGAGAACATTTTTTAGCCATCAATGACCAAACATCCTATCCTATTTGTTTAGCAGGAGAACGAGCTTGTCCGCCTGAAAATATTGGTGGGGCAGAAAAGTATGTCAAATTATTGGATGCTTGGTTGGATACTTCACACAAAAAACATAAAAAATCTAAGGAGCTATTGGGGGAAAACTTTGATCCTGCTACTTTTGATTTGAAAAAAATTAACAAAAAACTCAAAAATTTTCAATGATTGTTTCTGCCATTGCTGCGGTTGCCAAAGACGGTTGTATTGGAGTCAATAACGACTTGCCTTGGCATTTGCCCACCGATATGCGCTATTTTATGAGAACCACCAAAGGTCATCACATCATTACAGGGCGCAAAAATTTTGAGGCAATGGGCAAGCTAAAAAATCGCACCAATATTATCGTTACTCGCAATGCTGATTATCAAGCAAAAGATTGTCAAGTAGTTTCTTCTATTGAAGCAGGCTTGAAAATTGCTGAAGAGAATGGAGAGTCCGAAGCCTTTATCATTGGAGGCGGTCAAATCTACAAAATGGCTTTGGACTTACAGCTCATTCAGCGTCTATACATCACTGAAATTGACATCGAAGTGCCACATTGTGAGGTACATTTTCCCACCTATGATAAAGAAGACTGGACGGTGATTTCTCAAAAAGAAGGGGTGTTGGATGAAAAAAACACCCTAAAACATACCTTTTTCGTATTGGAACACAAGACTTTTAAACCGAACTCACCTTCTTATTGTTAAGGTTTAGAAGTTGATTAGGAGCGAATGGAAGACGCTTCGTCGTCACAGAAAGTCCCGCTATCCATTCTTATCACCAAAAGCTTTACACTCTACCGCAAGTCTTTTCGACTTGTGGTCTCCGAGCCATTTTGGTGATACCATTACTATCGGGGCTAGTTCGTTAAGGTCCTAACCTATGGGTAACTGAACCGTTTTAG
>JAHDBB010000388.1:0-4139 GCA_020630635.1 Chitinophagales bacterium | reverse complement strand
AACTGAACCGTTTTAGAATTTAGAGATTAAAAATTAGCATTTAATCCATTCGGGTCTATTTTGAAAAAGGACACAACTTCAACCTTTGGGATTAATATTCGTCATATACGAAACATATATTGTCTATTTGTGGTTTTTGAAATTAGATAGCTACTAATCCTTTATTTTTTTCGTTATATTTAGAAATCAATAAAAGAGATAGCTAGATTTCTCTAGCAAAAACACAAATATCACCACAAGAAACAATCAATGACCGTCCAAAGAATTTTCTTATCACTCTTCCTTTTTCTAAACGGTATTTTATTACAAGCCGAAACTGCTTTTCAATTTGCTGAAAACAAAGGACAATCGCATGAAAATGTCCGTTATGAAGCGTCACTGCCCGGTGGCAAAATCTTTTTAGAAGATCACCTTTGGACATTTAATTTCACAAAAACCCAAGAACACCACCACTTTAGCCGCAAAGATATATACAATGCAACACCTGCAACAGACCCAACCCCGATGGGACATGCCTATCGAGTTCATTTCAACAATGCAAGGGAAGGTTCTACTATTCGACCTTTAAATCCCTTTTCACACTACAACAACTATTTTATTGGTAATGATCCTGATAAATGGGCATCAGAAGTTAGACTTTTTAGAGGTGTGCTGTATCAAGACTTATACGACTTGGTCGATATGCATGTATATAGTCGCTATAATAGCCTAAAGTACGACTTCATTGTACATCCAGGAGGTTCTGTAGATGATATAGAAATGGAGTATGAGGGGGTAGATAAAATCTATATTAAAAATAAAAACCTCATTATCCAAACTTCTATTAATGAGATCAAAGAAGTCAGTCCTTATGCTTATCAAATCATCAATGGTGAAACGAAAGAAGTCAAATGTCGTTTTGTCTTAAATGGCAATAAACTACGCTTTGTCGTTCCCAGAGGCTACAACCCCAACTACGATTTAATCATAGATCCCGAATTAATATTTTCAACCTACACAGGTTCATTATCAGACAATTGGGGATTTACAGCCACTTATGATGATGACGGAAATGCTTATGGTGGAGGCATTGCTTTTAGTGTGGGCTATCCCCTAACCATGGGGGCATGGGATGTTACTTTTGCCAATAACCCCAATACAAGTCCCAGTAATACAACCAACTATGGTTATGATATGGCAATTAGCAAAATCGCTCCTGATGGTAGTAGCTTATTATATTCGACCTATCTAGGAGGGACGGGCAGCGAATCACCACACAGTTTGGTGGTCAACAGTAAGAATGAATTGGTAATTTTAGGAAGCACAAGTTCCAGTAATTTTCCAATGGTTGGTGGGTATGATACACAATTTGCAGGAGGACCAGCCTTTTGGGTACATCCGTACGTTTATCTAAGTCAAGGAGACATTGTTTTAGGGGGACAAGATCATCTTAATGGTACCGATATTGTAGTGGCTATTTTGAATCCCAATGGCAATGCAGTGGTAGGTTCCACCTTTTTTGGAGGAAATGACAATGATGGATTGAATACAACCTACACCGAAGATGTCTTTGGTGATCCTATTTACAACTTACAATTTAATTATGGAGATGAAGCAAGAGGAGAAGTCATTGTAGATGAAAATGATAATATTTATATTGGTTCTTGTACCTACTCCAATACCATACCAGGAACTAAAGGATTTCAGGCATCCAATGATGGAGAATTAGATGGAGTCATAGCCAAGTTCAATGATGATGTATCTAGTTTAGATTGGATGACCTTCTTGGGAGGCAATGAGAATGATGCAGTATATTCTGTTAAAGTAGCTGAAAATGGAGAGGTATATGCTTGTGGAGGAACACAAGGCGCAGGTTTTCCCATTACACAACAAAGTTGTTCAGGAGGAAGCGCAGATGGTTATATCGTGAGAGTCTCCAACAATGGGCAAAACCTTTTAGGATCGACTTGTCTAGGAGCATCAGGATCCCAATACGATCAAACCTATTTTGTAGAAATAGACAAAGATGGTTTTATTTATACAGTCGGACAATCCACAGGAGTTTATAATGTAGTGGGTAATGTTTATTCCAATAGCAACACCCATCAATTTATTCACAAACTTTCCTCCAATTTAGCCAATACAGAATGGTCTACAACCTTTGGGGCAGGCAATTCTATCAATATTTCCCCGACAGGTCTATTAGTCGATAACTGTGGAAATATCTATGTCTCTGGTTGGGGAGGAGGAACCAATGTCGATTCTAATGATTTTGTCGGTACAACTTTTGGACTACCCACTAGTCCAGATGCATTTCAAAGTTTTACAGATGGTGCAGATCTTTACTTTATGATTCTCTCAAGAGATGCACAATCCTTTGAATACGGAACTTTCTTTGGTGAACAAGATATTGCTTCTACCGATAGTAGTGAAGGACAAGAACACGTAGATGGAGGAACCAGTCGTTTTGATAAAACAGGAGTCGTCTATCACGCAGTTTGTGCAAGTTGCTCTGATACAGGAGAAGGTTCAGATAATTTTCCCACCACAACTGGGGCTTGGTCCAATGAAAATCCATCTGATAACTGTAACTTAGCGGTTCTAAAATTTGATTTCCAACTATTCTTAGAAGCCAACGCCGATTTAGAACCTGCCCCTGAAGGATGTGCGCCTCATACAGTGAATTTTACCAATTTGAGTGATAGATGGGAAGATATTTATTGGGATTTTGGAGATGGCAGCCCCATTTCCACAGAAGTCAATCCAACCCATATTTATACAGATATTGGTGTTTTTGAAGTGATGATGATTATTGTAGATTCAGCTACTTGTAACATCGCTGATACTTCTTTCCTAACTATCAATGTTCCCGAATTTTCAGAAGATATAACAGCAGACTTAGATACAGAGTTACCTCTTTTATGTGAACCCTACGAAGTAGATTTTTTCAACCTGTCTCAATATGATGGAGCAACAGAAGAATATACTTTCTTATGGGATTTTGGCAATGGCGTAACTTCTGATGAATTTGAACCTATATACGAATATCCTACTTTTGGAACCTACAATGTATCCTTAACCGTTACAGGACCACCGCCATGTAATGATCAAAACACCTTGTTTACGACCATTACCATTGAAGAAAACCCCATCGTTTCAGCCGATTTTAACTATCCCAATATCGGATGTATTCCCTTTCCTGTTTCTTTAGAAGCCTTAGACGAAGCAGAAGAATATTTTTGGGACTTAGGAGACGGGACGACTTCAGAAGATGCTTCATTGGAACATGTTTATACAGAGGAAGGCATTTACGAAATTACCTTAATAGCAGTAGATACTTCGACTTGTAATGATACAGATACGGCATTTGCCCAGATCGAAGTCTATGACAATCCCATTGCTGCCTTTACTTTCCAGCAAGACCAGCCCTATATTTTAGTCGATATTCCATTTATGAATCAAAGCACACTCGACATGGAATACTTATGGGATTTTGGCGATGGAAATACCTCTACGGAATTTGAACCAACCCATCAATTTTTGCAAGTCGGAGAAAATGAAATTTGTCTAACAGTTACTCGTCCAGATGCAGACTGTTCTGATATCTATTGTGAGACAATTTTCATTAGTGATGACTTTAGCATTATGATGCCCACCGCTTTTTCGCCCAATGGCGATGGTATGAATGACGAGTGGGTTATACAAGGTTTTGGAGTAGAGAACTTTCGTCTATTGGTTTTCAATCGCTGGGGGGAGAAAGTCTTTGAAGCGGATAGTTTTGGAGATAGCTGGAATGGTATTTACAAAGGTGTACCCCAAGAATTAGGCGTATTTGTTTACTTTGTAGAAGCAACCGTAGCAGGCGGAAGAAAATTTTTCGACGAAGGCAATTTTACCTTATTACGCTAATCAATTGATCCACATAACACTTCCCATTTTCAAACTTCTTTTTAGGAGCGAAAGGCTTGTCTTTCATCACAATGGCAAGTCCCGCTATCCGTTCTTATCACTAAGCCTCGCCAAACCTTTTAGCCCATCCACTTTAGTGATACCACTACTATCGGGGCTATTTTGAAAGGTCTCAACCCTTTATCTGGGCTACCTACTCGCCCAAGTTTTCAAAGTTATAGATCTATTTTAACCAAAGAAAAAAGCTGTCA
>JAHDBB010000387.1 GCA_020630635.1 Chitinophagales bacterium | reverse complement strand
ATCGACCATCGACCATCGACCATCGACCATCGACCATCGACCATCGACCATCGATCATTAAAATCCTTGCCACTCAATCCAATTCGCATGTCCATTGGTCAAAGCGATCAATTTAGATTGTTTTTCACCATTCTTATAGGTTGTTTTGCTAACAGATACATCCTTTGTATCAAACTTTGCCCTCCAACTTTGGAAACCTTCCGCACCAATGTAATAAAAATCTCGTTCTTGTCCCAATTCATCCAGCCAATTCCAAAAATCCTGTCGAGCTTCTTCAGAAAATTGATACAATACATGCGTATGAAAAATAACCAACGTCATATCTTCATTTATACCTTTGACAACTCCCTTGAAATCATCAATACTACTGCCTTTCAATAGTTCAGCTTTGGGTTTATCCTGAACCATTTGAACGGCTGCGGACATACGTTGAAAACGATCTAAATGATCGGCCCATATCAATGATTTAAGCCAAAGTGCGTTTTCATCTTGCGTTAGATCTAAGGGATTTTGGTCGATACCAATCCGCCTTTCAATACGAGCCATCTCACCAAAGGTTGGAAAAAGATCTTGTCTAATTTCAGAACGAACTTTTATGTGAGAATCGACAGGTCCAAAAGATTTTTTAGTATCTCCTATAAGATATTCATACTGATAATCATCGACATATAAATTGAGACTCGCACTTGTTCCAATGTCGATCAATGCCAAAGGTTTGTTATCATTTTCTTGGGCAATAAGGTTGAACATAGGCATTAGATAAGCACAGCGATTGATGGCATTGGTTTGGACCAGTTTAGTAGTCAAAAGCTGCTCAATTTCATCTTTGTTTTTGAGGCAAAAATCCTTGAACAAAGGTACTAAATGGTCGTCAGTTTTTTCGATTTTACCTGTAATCGAAGGATAATATTTGGCAAGTTCTTGATCGGGATTTTGGAGCAAGAGGTAATGAGTCGAACCCAGTATCATATTCGCCATAGGTTGTCCGTAGCGAGTTTGTTGGGCAAGTTTCAATAATTCGGGTTCATTAACAATTCCTTTGCTGATAGCATAATAGAGGGGCGAGTTTTCGCCAGGTTCTACTTCCGCAAAATGTTGAAAATACTCAGCAATATCTTCTACGGTATATTGGGTATAGTTTTTAGACATTAATAATAAGTTTTCTTTTGTGAAAAATGTAATCCGTAACGGGTGTTAAATATTTATTATTGAACAAGCTTTGAAAGGCTTTTTGTTCCTTTTTCTAACAAAATTTAAGTTGTTTTAGTATTATATTTACGAAGAGGGCGTGATTCATAATAAATATTTTTTACAAAAAAACAAAAATACTCTTTCATGAAAGTAAAAAATGGTTTAAGTTTGACCCCAAGAAAATAAACCTGTGTAGATACCACTATATTTGTTAAATCTAACGCTTATATATATTGGAGACAAGCTCAGACGATCAAGAGCGGGCCTCAATCCGTAAGGACTTTTTTTAAGTTTCTATGCTTAAACGAACAAGGGGATTATCGACATCAGATGGCAGCTCCATTCATGTTTCTTGGAGATTTAAAAATCTCGGTATTTGGACAGGTTTTATTTTTTCTTGCCTTCTTTTTCAACTCTTTCTTATGCCTAAAATATTGGTCATTGGTGCATCTGGTTCTGGTACTTCTACCATTGGTCGATTACTTGCCCAACATTTAAATATTGCCCATAGAGAATCTGATGAATATTTTTGGAAAAAGACTTTCTTACCTTTTACTGAATGGCATACAGATGATGAAATAGCATATCTTTTAAAATCAGATGTTTTGACCTTACCTGATTGGGTTATGAGTGGCGACCCTAGCGGTTGGGGGGATAGCATTATTCCTGAATTGACTTTAGTTGTTTTTCTTTGGGTTCCCATCAACATACGAGTGGAAAGAATTTTGAAAAGGGATAGAGAAAAATATGGGGATCGAGTTTTGGAAGGAGGAGATATGTATGAAAACCATCAAAGCTTTGTCGAATGGACTCAACTATACGATAAAGGTGGGGTGACAGGTCGAACCAAACAAAAACAAGAGGATTGGATGTCACAATTAAATTGCCCAAAAATAAGATTAGAAGGTCATTTGGATAGAAATTATATATTGAATAAAGTAGTGGAAAAGTTGAAAGTATAATATTGTGTAGTCAGGTCTTTTGATTGTTAAAAAATGGGCAAGTTTGTCAATTTTTTTGTAAATTTATATAGTTCTTAAATAATCTAAAAAAGACCTATATGAAAAAAATATTATTAAGCTGTTTAATCAGCCTTTTGAGCCTATCTTCTTGGGCTTGTAGCTGCTTTTTTGAAGACTTCTCTTTTACTGGAATTTGGACGACTTATATCGAAGAAGACTGGACTTTACCTGATTTGGTTGAAGTGGTAGCAGTCGAAGATAAATGTGAAGGAATGGTCTTTCAAATCAATAAAATCTTTACCAATGAGTCGGGAGACTTATCTGTTGGTGATCTGGTAAAAGTATGGCGAGGAGACGAAGGACTTTGTATTATTGGACCTTACTACAATGTAGGGGATGTCTTGATCTTGCCATTAGAATATTTTTGGGAAGACGGAAGTTATTATTACCTTGATACTTGCCCTAATCCAAGTCTTACTGAATATCCCAATTATCATCTTAATGTTTGTGGTCCTGGTACATTGACGGTGGAGAATGGAATGGTCAATGGTATGACTTACAATGAATTTGAAGCATTTATAGCTGAAAGTTTGACTTGGGATATTTCCAACGTAAGTCTCAAAGTATTTTTGGAAGGAGCTTATAATGAAGCAGATGATGCTATGAATGCAAACTTAACTTCCGTATTGCCAGTGACTCAACCTTACAATGTAGCTCCTTATAACTATACTGGTGATGAGTCTGTTTATGAATGGATGTTGGACGGTGTGGTTGATTGGGTCGTGGTAGAAGCAAGGGAAGGTAATCCTCAAATTACAGGTGACAGAGCGACGACTACCGTAGAAACCAAAGTGGGTTTACTAACTACCAACGGAACCATCGTCTCGACCAATGGTTATTCTCCTTTAAAATTTTACAGTTTAGACAAAGAACAATCTTATTATTTCTGTGTTCGACATCGCAATCATTTAGACATCCTTACAGCAACTGCTTTACCTGTAAATGATGATGTTGTTTATGATTTTTCGGCGGATGTTGACAATGCTTTTGGTTCTCTTCAACAGACTTGGAATGATTCCCAAACAAGGGCGATGATGTACACAGGTGACTACAACCAAGATGGCGTTATCCAAGTTTCTGACTTTGACTATTGGATACAAACGCCTGCTGTATTAGATACCTATTCGTCAGCAGATGGTACCTTAGATGGAGTCGTTCAAACTACAGATTTTGATGCTTGGATTCCCAATAAAGCCAAGTTGGGTACACCAGAGATTGAGTTTGAGTAGTGGGTGACGAGTGACTAGTGGCCAATAGAAAATGGAGCTAAGAAGTTGAGACCTTAGCCAAATAGCCCCGATAGTAGTGGTATAAATGCAATGCGTTGGCTTCGTAAAAGGTTGGCGCATTTATAAGAACGGATAGCGGGACTTTCTATTACGACGAAGCTATAAATGTTCGCTCCAAAATAAAAAACACGATCTGAACCGAACTAATAACTCCTTATTCACAGTTTACCATTATCAAGTCCGTTCGTTCTTAAAAAAGAAAACAAAAAACGCTGAACTTATTTTTTTACCATAAAAATATATAAACATGAAAAAAGTAATTTTAATGGGCTTATTGAGTCTTTTCTGTGTCCAAACTTGGGCGTGTTCTTGCCCCGAAGATGATACACCTTTCTTTCTTATCGAAAATTTGGGAGGGTTCAATGTTGTTGAAGCGGTCGCAACAGAAAATCTTTGTGAAGGGGTTGTGTTGAAAGCCACTGATGTAATTTCGAGTTACATAGAAATAAATGTTGGAGACTCCCTGAAATTATGGAGAGGATATGATTCTGAATGTATTAGTTCTTTTGATATAAATGTTGGAGATACTGTATTTCTTTGGTTAGATGCTAATCTTTCATCATCTTATATTAATCCTATTGACTGTGGAACTTTAGGATTTGAGGATGTAGAACCCTATTTAAATTTTCAACTTGATGATTGTTCTGATGATGGTTATTCTAAAATATCTAATGGCACATTAGGCTCTGGTAATTTGACCGTACAGGATGTACAAGATGTGCTAAATGCAGCTTCTGAAAACGATGGAGCAACTTTTTTATTTAGACTACTTTTGGAAGGAGCCTATGATAAAGAAACAGGCTTAATGCAATCCAACTTAACCGATGTTTTGCCCTTGACACAACCTTTTAATGTTCCTCCCTATCATTATACAGGTACTGAAAGTTTTGAGGCATTGCCCGAAAATGTGGTGGATTGGGTATTGGTAGAAGCAAGAGAGGGCGATCCACAAGTAGTTGGTGAAAGAGGAACGGTTACGGTAGAAACGAGGGCTGCGTTATTGGATAAATGGGGGCGAGTGTTTGTTGAATTTGATAACTTAGAAGCCGACCATGACTATTATTTTTGCATTCGCCATCGCAATCATTTAGATGTTATGACAAGCGGTGATTTTCATATTTATAACTCCTCTTCTACCAAACGTGCTTACGATTTTACCCTTGATATTAATAGAGCATTTGGTTCTCAACAGCAAAAATGGAATGAGGATGAAACGAAAGCAATGATGTTTACAGGTGATTATAATCAAGATGGTGTAATCCAATTGACCGATTTTGATTATTGGATGGAAACGCCTGCGGTGATAGATACTTACTCGTCTGCTGATGGAACATTAGATGGCGTTATACAATTGACCGATTTTGATGCGTGGTTGGAGAACAAAGCGAAGATTGGTACACCAGAGATTGACTTTGAGTGACAAGTGACTTTTGTTTCAAGTTATGGGTTTAAACACCTGACGGAAATCCTATTAATCTTGAAATAAATCTTGTTAATCCTATTCTTTTTTAGGCTAGGAGCGAAAGGTTCATTTTTCATCGCAACGGCAAGTCCCGCTATCCGTTCTTATGCATGCAGCCAGCGTTTTTTGAAGCCCACGCAATTGCATTCATACCACTACTATCGGGGCTAGTTGGTTATAGACAGAACGTATAGTAACTGAATTACTTTAGAAATTAGAGGTTAAAAATTAGAATTTAATAGCTGCAAGTACACAAAACAATCAATGTGTATTTGTAGCTATTTTTGTATAACATCAAGCAACCCTTTGTCTATATATTGCGTTTATTGCTAAAAATGTCCCTTAAAAAAAACTTGCATTTTGAAAAAATTGCATTGTATTAGTAGAGGCATTAATTAATCCTAAAAATAGAGCAATATGCAAAAAATCTTACTTTACCTTATTCTCTTATCCTTACCTATTATTGGATTTGCCCAACAAGAATTTGCGCCGATTGGAGCGAAGTGGTATTATAATCATACAGGAGGCATTGGGTGGAATGCTTACTTTATCATAGAATCTGTTGGAGATACAACTATTCTAGAGAAAGACTGTAAACTTCTTGAAGTATCCTCACATATTGCTAATTACACCAATAATACTTTCACTTCTAGTATAGGTGATTCCCTCTACCTATATCAAGAGAGTCATCAAGTCTATCAATTTATCCATGATGACTTTTTCCTATTGTATGACTTCAATCCCAACGTAGGAGATAGCTGGGAAGTACCAGTTACTTTTGAAAATTACGCAATTCTTTATTGTTATAGCAATGATACCATTACAACACAATTAACAGTAGATAGCCTTTCCTCTATGATTTTGAATGGAGATACCCTTCAGACAATTTATACTTCTAATAGTGTAGAAAACCCGTTTTTAGGATATAATATTTGTAATTCTTATTATCAAGAAATTATACCAACTCCTATTATTCCTAATATTGGAAGTACTTACTTTCTTTTGCCAAGTGCCTACCGTTGTGAAGAATTGTTCTCTGATATAGAGCATATAAATTATTTAAGATGCTATGAAGACAACAATCAAATCCTTCATTTTACAACAACACAATGCGATTCCCTTCCTCCATTGATGACGAGTGCCAATCATTTGGTTTCATCGTCTATTGAAATTTATCCCAATCCAAGTAGTGATTTTTTGTATATAGACTTGCCGATTGCACAAGAAGCCGAAGTTTTACTTTTTGATATACAAGGACATTTATGGTATCAATCTAAGTTGTTATCTACTTCTCATCGTATAGAGGTGAGTGATTTTCCAAAAGGATTTTATTGGGTGGAAATTAGG
>JAHDBB010000386.1 GCA_020630635.1 Chitinophagales bacterium | reverse complement strand
GCAATATCTATCACCTTTATGCTACTTTCTTTCTCCTTCAAACCATCCGTCAACATAGTATTACAAAACGGACAGGCTGCCGCTACAATACTGGGTTGCGACTCAATAATATCTTTGGTTCGTTCCTGATTGACCCGTAAAGTCCCTTTTTCTTCCTCCTTAAACATCTGTGCGCCACCAGCCCCACAACACAAGCCCTTCGTCCGACACCGTTTCAACTCGATCAACACGCCATCCAATAACTCCAACACCTTTCGAGGAGCTTCATAAATGTCGTTGGCTCGTCCTAAGTAACAAGAATCATGATACGTGATGCGTTTGCCCTTAAAACTGCCTCCACCCTTCAAACGAATCTTGCCTTCGTCAATCAATGATTGTAAAAATTGTGTGTGGTGAATCACCTCATAGTTTCCGCCCAAAGCAGGATATTCATTTTTCAAGGTATTGAAACAGTGCGGACAAGCCGTTACGATCTTCTTGACCTTGTACATATTCAACACTTCGATGTTTTGGAGTGCCATCATTTGAAAAAGAAACTCATTTCCTGTTCGACGAGCAGGATCACCGGTACAGCTTTCTTCCTCGCCCAAAATGGCAAAACTTACACCAACTTTGTTAAGGATTTTTACAAAGGCTTTGGTAATCATCTGTGCCCGTTGGTCAAAACTGCCTGCACATCCCACCCAAAACAATATGTCTGGGGTTTTATCTTCGGCAGCTAGTTCTGCCATTTTTGGTACTTTTATGCTCATAGATTTTAAGTTATAAGGCAAATATAGAAGATTTTACGTCGTTTTTTAGGATTTTGATAAGACAAATATAAAAATTCATTGTATCTCTAAAAAATCTTTTGGCGATAGATCAGTATCCCTTCCTCTCCTCCGTCTTTAGCTGTCCAAAACTCCAAAAAACCTTTGCCATCTTTTCCGTAGATCAGCTTCGCAAAACCTTTGTGTCCATAGGTAAATTGGGCATCTTTTCCCCGTCTGGCATAGCTTTTTTTCGTTCCTGCTCCACTAGTGATAAAATGATTTCCATCCTTTTGAAAATATTGTAGGATGTGTTCATGTCCATTGGCATAAATCAAATTATCGTAAGGCTCAAAAGTCGCTAGCATCTGCTCTATATAGTCTTGATAGATTTTATGGGGCATATCTTGGGGATGTCCTAAAAATTTTCGCCATCCAACATAAACACTGCCCAATATCGGCAACGGAACCCAAGCCTTTTTATTAAGGTCTGTCAAAGGGAAAAAGTGGGATTTGAAAGGATGATAGCCGCCATGTGTTCCGGTCGAAAGTAAGGGATGATGGGCAACCATCAAAACTTTTTTATTCTTATTCCGTTCCAATGTCTCTTTTAACGCTTGAATATATTCGGGTTCTTTTTCGATTACTTCACAAGGCGAAGTTGCTTTATCTACTTCATGATGTCCATTTAAGTACCATTCGCTGTCTAAGGCTACTAAAATTAAATCATCGGTCAAAGGAATTTCTTGGGGACCAGGACACGCATCGTCTGGTATAAAAACATTGCCTCTATCCAAATAGTTTTCGATATAGGCTTCTTCTCGTTGTACGGCTTTCAATCCTCCCTCTTGACTTCGATTCCAATCGTGATTGCCTGGCACAAAAAATGGACTTCCTTGATAGGTTTTTAGAATATTAAGGCTTTCGTTGATGCGATCTTCGGCTTCTTGTCGGGCTTCTACATCGGTCTGAGCTGGTAAACCAAAGTCGTAGATATTGTCTCCTAGAAAGACAACCGCACTCTTTTCACCTGATTCCTTTAGCTGATTTTCTAATAATCGAAGCGTGGGTTCTTGGGTTTTGAGATTGGGTTTGCCACAGTCGCCAATCAAAAAGACTTCGTAAGCTATATCTGTTTCTTGATAGGGTGCTTCTAGGATGGGATTTTCGCTTTGTTCAACAGTATAAAATGGTTGAGTCGTTCCACAAGAGAGCAACATAGCAAGGCTTCCATAAAGTAAGGCAGTTTTGAGGTTCATATCTAGTCAATGGTAAATTATGAATGGTAAATGATAATTCTAAACAGTTTCAGATTGTATAGCGTTCTATCCGTAACCCTTTAGCCCCGATAGTAGTGGTATCACCTTTGTAGAGCAAATTCATGAATTTGCTCTACGAAGGTGATGAGAACGGATAGCGGGACTTTCTAATACGACGAAGCTCTTCACCTTTCGCTCCCAAAAGAAAAAATCACAAGCTAAACGGCATTAATAATTCATCATTCACAATTAACCATTATCAATTCCTTTCGCCCCAAAACAAAAAAGAACTATCAAGCAATAATGTTTTATTTTCTTTGAGTATAAATGATACTTTGATAAACAGCAATATTTTTTTCGTTTTTCGGGAACTATGTCATCCAAAAATCAGTTTGAATAGGAGTTTGATTTTCGATTGAAAAATAACATTTTATTAACACAAAGTGTTGTGAATTTAGCTACATTTGCAGCCGTTTTGAGTGACATTATTTTTTTAAAATTGATTTGATAATCCCTCCTTTTAAAACACAGAAAGATTATGTATTTACTAAAAGACATTATGACCGTCAGTATCATCTTGTTTGCTGTTATTGACATACTAGGAACCATTCCTGTTTTGGTGGATATAAAATCAAAGACAGGAACGATTCATTCGACCAAAGCGACGTATAGCGCAGGGTTGATTATGCTACTTTTTTTGCTAATAGGAGAAAGTCTTTTGCACTTTATTGGCATTGATGTAGCCTCGTTTGCCGTAGCAGGGTCTATCGTGATTTTTTTCATTGCATTAGAGATGATTTTGGGCATTACGCTCTTCAAATCAGAAGGGAGTGTTGCCTCTAATGCCTCGATTGTACCCATTGCCTTTCCTTTGATCGCTGGTGCTGGAACATTGACGACTATTTTGTCGTTAAAAGCACAATATAATCTTGTTACTATTGGAACTGGTATAGTCTTGAATTTGGTTCTAGTTTATATCGTTCTAAAATTTGTGCCATTATTGGAAAAGAAACTTGGGCAAGGTGGTATTGATGTCCTAAGACGTATCTTTGGGATATTGCTTTTAGCCATTGCCATCAAACTGTTCAAAACCAATATTTGGTTGTAAAAACACAAAAATTTTTAAGGTTCTTAATTCCCTAGCTCTACAAGGTCTATCCCTTTCCTTGTGGGGCTTTTTTTATCCTTCCCAGCTCCATACCTCATTATCAGGCGGTTGTACTTCAAAAGTCATTTGTTTTTTCAAGGTTGGATGTTCAAAGCTGATCTTTTGTGCTAATAGGGCTATGGAACGGTCAAAGTTGAAAGTTGTTTTTCCATATTTGACATCCCCTTTGATCGTACACCCAATCGAAGCCAATTGTACCCGTATCTGATGTCGTCTTCCTGTCTGAATATCTACTTCCACCAATGCTTGTTTTCCTCTGATTTCCAAAACATTATAAGTTAAAATGGCTTCTTTGCTTCCGTGTATATTTTTATGATAAGCCCTCATAATATTTTTACCCTTGAGCTTTTTGAGATAATGTTGAAGTCTTTGTGTTTCGGGTTGTGGCACTCGTTCTGTAATCGCCCAATACGTTTTTTTCACTTTTTTGTCTTGAAACTGTTTGGACATTCTAGCAGCCGCTTTAGAGGTTTTGCCCAAGACAAGCAATCCACCTGTAGGACGGTCTAAACGATGTAACAAAGCAGTATAAACATTTCCTGTTTTTTGATAAGTAACTTTGATATAGTTTTTTACCCAATCAAAAACACTTTCGTCGCCTGTATTGTCTCCTTGTGAGGGCATTCCAAAAGGCTTGTTAACGACAATTAGGTGATTATCTTCGTAAATAATGTCGGGCATTTTATTCATTTTATTTATCTTTGCACAGTTTTAAAGAAAAAATCAATAAATGCATAAATTTTTCAACCATTTTTTAAGCATTTATATATAAACAACTATTATTTTTTATACTTACCCATTAAACAAACAACTCATCCAACTACATTATTTATTCTATAAAATAGGGTAAATAATTAAGGATCAATCAACTACTCACATTTGTTTTAATCAGTATATTTTTTTGGAGCGACAAGTTAGGTACTTCGTCGCAACGGATAGTCCCGCTATCCGTTCTCATCCCCTTGTAGAGCAAATTCCTGAATTTGCTCTACAAGGTGATACCACTACTATCGGGGCTAGAGGGTTATGGACAGGACGTTTCACAAACTGAACCGTTTAGAATTTAATCCAATGTTTATTCTTTTGCCAATATAGAAAAATAGGCTGATATAAAGCAACCTACCAAACTAATTTTCCTATAAATAGCTTCAATTCATTCATTTGAAATAATTTATACATTGTTAAAGAAACTTTTTTCTTGCTTTGTCGTAAATTTTATCAAGGCTCTTATTGTCAATATTTATGCAATTACTTACAAATGTATATATACTTGACAACATTAGTAAATTCTCTTCCTTCCTTTACTATTATGCGATTGCGTTTATAACAACTAAAAATTAGAATCTCTCCATGATGAAAAAATTATTATACTGCTGTGTGGTGATTCTCTTCACTGCCGCCATTCCTCCCGTAGATGGAGACGAAGGAATTGGTTTTACATTTATCACTGAACTACCCAGTACTTTGCATGAAAGTTCAGGTATTGAGATCGGTGAAAACAATAAGTTTTGGTCTCACAATGATTCAGGGGGTAATGACCGATTGTATGCCTTTGATGATGAAGGTGACTTAATCCAACGTCTTACCATTACCAATGTTGATAATCAAGATTGGGAAGATCTAGCTCAAGACGAATTGGGTAACTTCTATATCGCTGATATTGGCAACAATCACAATATAAGAGATGAGCTATTTATCTATAAAATTCCCAACCCTACGGAGATTGAAGACTATGAATCCGACTATAACATTGAAGTAGAAGCCGAATGCATCACTTTTATCTACGAAGATCAGGATGAGTTTCCACCTGATGACGATGAGAAGTTTTATGATGCAGAATCTTTGGTTGCGTTTAGTGATTCTTTGTATGTCTTTACCAAATCTCAATCTGACCCATTTATTGGTAAAACCCGTATGTATCGACTTGCCAATGAAACTGGAACAACTCAAGAAGCAGAAAAACTAGGAACCTTTCATACCGATTCTGACATGTTAGAAGGTCAAATTACTTCTGCGGATATTAGCCCTGACCATAAAAAGCTGATTCTGATTTCCTATAAAAAGATCTGGGTTTTTTATAATTATGAAGGTCGCAATTTCTTTGATGGTGATCACATAGAGGTCAGTATTCCCGAAGATTTCAAAAAACGAGAAGCTGTATGCTTTTTGAATGACTGTGAATTGCTCATTACCAATGAAGAAACCAGCAACAGTCCTCAATCTATGTACATTTTCAATATTTGTGAAGTCGTTGAAACCCAAGTAGAACTCAAAGTTTTATTGGAAGGATGTTATTTACCAGACGAAGGATTGATGCACACATATTTAAATGAATCCAATCTATTGCCAGACGAACATCCTTATGCAGATGCTCCATACTTTCATGATGGTAATGAAGAATTAGATGATATACCAGAAAATATGGTAGACTGGGTATTGGTAGAAGCACGCAAAGATATAGGAGGAGACCTTAATACAGTGAGTGAAAGCCATGCAGGAATTTTGCTCAATGATGGACGTATTGTCCAAACCGATGGAGAAACCCCTCTCGCTTTTCAAGATTTACAATACGGTGAGTCTTATCACTTCGTTGTTCGTCATCGCAATCACTTAGATGTTTGTAGCAGGGAGGTAGTTATCATGGACAATACTTATTTAGGGTTTGACTTTACCACAGGTCTCGATCAAGCATTAGAAGACAATCAGCTATTTTCTACAATTGATGGAAAGTTTGCTTTATTTGCAGGCGACTTTAATCATGATGGTGTGATTCAAAATACAGACTCTGATCTCTTATATGGAAACGCTGCCATCATTGGAGAATATCGAGACACAGATGCCAATTTAGATGGAGTCGTTCAAAATACAGATATGGATGCTTGGTTAGCCAATAAAGCAAGAATCGGTGCTAGCGAAATACAATTTTAAAATATACAAAATATAAACTTTTTGAAATTAAAAAGCCTCTACCCAATAAAACGGTAGAGGCTTTTTTTTCTTCTTCTCTTAATACGCTGTTAAAAAAGTTCAAATCAGAACCGAAAAAGAAGCGTTGGCGATGCTCAATTACTGGTAGCGGGGCGTTGGCTTTGCGAGTGGAACGTATGATTGAGCGAGATTTTTGCTTTCTTTTCATCGACTG
>JAHDBB010000385.1 GCA_020630635.1 Chitinophagales bacterium | reverse complement strand
ACCATTCACCATTTTAATGATCCTCTTCTGCCACCTTGATATGTACATCAAAATCATGAAAACGATTGCCAGGATAACGACTTAGTAAGTCTTCTTTGTACATATGTTCTAACTCAAAGTCTGTTACATTGTCCTGAATGTCAATCTTGCCCAATAAAACATTGCGTTTATCAATAATCTTGTTGACCAATTTAATCAAACGATGAGGATTTAAACGTTGATTAGAACCTAAGTTAATTTTAAAGAGTTCGTATTTTCCATTAGAAGAAGTGTAAGTTCGGTCCTTATTTTGATTAGGCATTGGGCGTTCCTCCAAATCTTCCAACATATTATTGACCATTGATCTTTCCATCTCAATCGCTAAGTAACGATGAATCAATTCTTCTCGATCCAATTTTTCCAATTGTTTCATAATATCCTCTTGGTAAGGAGCCAGCAGATACTTTTTAACCCTCGTTTTCTTTATTTTTCTAACGGCCTTAAATACTTGCTTTTTAAAGACCATTTCCCCTTTAGGCATTCCGTACCGTTCGACCTCAAGATCTAAGTCACTTTCGAGTTTATCCAAGAAAAACTCTTCCTTGATACTGACAAATGAAAGCACCGAACCTTTTTTACCAGCCCTTCCTGTACGACCACTTCTATGTACATAGGTTTCGACATCCGAAGGCATATTGAAATTAATGACATGAGTCAAATCATTGATGTCCAATCCTCTTGCAGCGACATCTGTAGCGACTAAGATCGGCACATATTTTTTACGAAAACGACTCATAATACGGCGGCGTTGTGTCTGTGACAACTCTCCATGCAAGGCTTCTGCCAAGTATCCATCATCGGTCAATTTAT
Source organism: Chitinophagales bacterium (assembly GCA_020630635.1). GTDB lineage: Bacteria > Bacteroidota > Bacteroidia > Chitinophagales > UBA2359 > JAHDBB01. The sequence continues at coordinate 5,475 of JAHDBB010000385.1, read as the reverse complement.
CAGCCAATTCTTGCGTCTCTTTTCGGGTACGACAAAAAATAATGGCATACATATCGTCATTTAGATCAATCAATCTTTTGACCGCCAATACTTTTTTATTATCTCCAATAGAATAATAAATATGCTTGATAGAAGTATTGACTTTCTCTTTGGCACTTAGCTTGATTTCATAAGGATTATTCAAGTAGTTATCCATCATATCCTGAATCGCTCGTTGGCGAGTTGCAGAAAATAAGAGAGACTGTTTGTCATCGGGAATATCGTAAAAAATGTCTTCTAAGTCCCGCTTAAAACCCATAGACAACATCTCGTCGGCTTCATCCAACACAAGCCATTGGACCGTCGAAAGATCAATTTTTTCTTGATTCAGTAAATCATTGAGACGACCAGGAGTCGCCACCACAATTTGAGGATTGTTTTTGAGTGCAGCAATTTGGATACCTATATGCTCACCCCCATATACCGCCACTGTTTCTATGTCTCGAATGTACTTAGAAAAGTTTTGAATATCTTGAGCGATTTGCAAACACAACTCACGAGTCGGTGTAAGCACCAGCATTTGTATATCGTAATTGTCAGGGTTGATTTTTTGGATAATCGGTAGGCTAAACGCAGCCGTTTTACCCGTTCCAGTTTGGGCAAAAGCTACTAAGTCATTTTCACTTCCCAATAAATAGGGAATGGCTCGTTGTTGAATCGGAGTAGGTGTTTGAAATCCCAAATCATTTACAGCTCTCACTATTTCAGGGATCAAGTCTAAAGTGTCGAATGTAAGCATGTTATTTCAGTAAAATATTGGCAATCTGATTCTGCTATTGGTAACATGAGTCACAGAAACCATCTGTTTTTCAGCATACAAAAATACGGTATTTTTTGATATAACAAATGCTAATTACCTATTTGTCAGTAAATATTCTCTTTAAATAGAAATGAAAAGAATAATATGTATATAATTATTCTTAATAAATTTTTTTATTATGTTTAGTGTGTTGATTGACAGCGTTAAAAAGCGTTTAGGTGATTTCTTGCAGTTTTTGATTCAACCAAACAGCGTTGACAACGGGTTCTTTCTTTTTTAATAAAATTTGAATTTTTGCCTTTTGAGCCAAAATAAAAGCATCTGTTTTGAATTTTTGCCACTCTTTTACTTTTGCTAGACGTTTTAAAATCATTAAGAAATGAAGGATTCCTTGCCGATTGTCACTAGACAAGGCTTTGTTGCGTCGAATATATTTGTCAAAAGACAATATAAGGTAAGACAATAAGCCAAATTCTTGCAAATCATAATAGACTTTTATCAAGATATATTTGGAACTTATCTCATAGTAAATATCGGTGAAGATGACACGATTCAAGAGTTCTATCACCTGATCCAATTCACCGATTTCATAATAGTAGGTTGCCAAGTTGAAATGATACGCATTTTCTCGAATATGACTTTGTAAAGCAGACTTGTATTCTTGGATAAATTGTTCGGTCCAGTCATATTTTTGAAGCCGCAAACCCAGTGTCACGATATTTTTATAATGTGGATGTGCCAAAACGCCATTTTCCAAGAGCAAGTGATTTTCTAACAACTGCTGATAAATACTAAAAAGCTCTTCCATGTATTCACTGATTCCTTGATTGATCTTTCCAATACAATAATTTTGGGCGTAACTATACAAGGAAACCGCTTCTTCTTTATCAATACAAGAGACATATTTTTCCAATAAAAAACGGAGCTGTTTAAAATGGATTTCGTTGTCTTTTTCAGTCAAAAATAAATAAACTTGTTCGTACAATTCAACCAGAGGAACTTTCAAATGAGTTGCGTTTGTATCTTGCAATAATGCTTTGATTTCACTGACTAAATGCAACTGATAAGAGGCATTGACAATACGAGAACGATTGAGCATTTCGCAAGTCCATTTGAGCTTTTTGATCACATAAAAAATATCCAAACAATCGACCATCTCTTGTAAATTGTCCTGTGTTTGTCGCACCTCATCTAGCTTTAAAAAGTAAGCTCGTTCTTCGATCAATAAATGCTGTTGATAATAATCTTCATCTTGTTGAGCAGCCTTTTGTTTTTTCAATACAGCCTTATAATGACTTTCATACAAAGACGATAACTTACGCCTACGCATAGTCTGTAAAATCGCCAAATCTTGTGTTTCTGTATTTTGCTGAAACGTTTGCAAAGCCCAAAACTTTTTAAGCAATTGAAACAAATAAGAACGAATATCCTTGAGTTTTTGGACCTTGTAGGATTCATTTGTAAAAACAACTTTAAACACTTTTTCGCTTTTCAATGCCTCGAAGTCTTCCTTATGTCGATACAAATACGTTAACAAAGTCAGGGCTTTATCCTGTGTATTAAACAAAGGACAACTGACATAAGCCAAAAATGCTTGCCACTCTTTTTCATCAAAAGTTTTCAATGCCTGATATAAAACAACTTTTTGCATTATTGAGTTTTTTAGGATTTTTCTTTTTGGAGCGAATGGATATAGCTTCGTCGTGTAGGGAAGTCCCGCTATCCGCTCTTATAAATGCGCCAACGTTTTAGGTAGCCACCGCATTGCATTTATACCGCTACTATCGGGGCTATTTTGCATGGTTTCAACTTCTTATAACTGCCTATTTTTAGTTTTTTCCCCAGTCTTTATAATCAAACTATTAAAATTCTGTCTATTCTACTAATTCTTAAAAAATTCTGTTCAAAAAACAGCCACTCAAAAGTCCAGACCATCCCAACTAGCCCCGATAGCAGTGGTATTATCCATTGTAGAGCAAATTCGTGAATTTGCTCTACAATGGATAATAAGAACGAATAGCGGGACTTTCCATAACGACAACGCCCCCAACCATTCGCTCCAAAACAGAAAAGAACCTATTTTTCATAAAAGTACATAAAAAAATAATAAAACACCAATCTTATAAAGACACCTAAAAATGATTTTTTGTAAAATAAACAATTGATTATAAGTGTATTATGTAGTTTTTGATGATAGTTAAAAACACACCTTTACCCTAAAATGTACTTACAAAACCCCAATTTATAGGTTAAATTTGCAGTATTATAAGCAAAAGATAACCCATTCTTATGAAACAATACATCATTTTATTATCAATAATTGGAACAAGTCTTCTCAATATATGGACGCTTTTCCAACCCTTACAAGCCGATCCCAACGATGACCAATACCATATCATTTGTGCCAATGAACAATTTGATTGGTGGTATGAACTTTGGGGAGATGAAGAACATATCGAACTGATCCAGCCTACAACCAATGGCAATGATACGCTTATAGGAAGTAATCCTTGGGGATATTATCGCTATCATCCAGATGGTTTTATCGGTACAGATACCATCTTCTTTAGATACTTTGATTTTGGAGAAATCGAAGACACCTTTCAAATAGTTCTAGTGGTGACTGATGGTTGTGCCATTGAAAATTGTGAGACTGTTGACAATGTATTAGAAACCAATTGGATGATTTATAATACTGAAAATGCTCCACTTTGTTCGGTACATCAAGTGATAGAGTTTAGTTTTTATAATGAAACCATGTATCAGTTTGTACCTGATATAGTCGATTGCATTTATACGACGGTTTTTTATCATAATTGTAAAGGAGAGTACCTTACTTCTCACCATATTGATACAGACGGTTGGATACATGGAGAGCTTATAGATTCAGCTTCATTAGGTAATGTAATATGGACTGCTCCTCCTTTAGATTGTACCTTTGATAACCCCTTAGAAGATTTGGAATGGTTATCAGAAATCGGCGATAATAATAAGATCATAGAGTATGAATACTTAGGAGACACGGTTTTCTGGGTAGAATACTGTGACGCTTGGATAGATTTTTTAGATTATGGTCTCTATGACTGTGAAGGCAATTTAATTTGTGGTCTTTTTGGAGAAGGATGGGCTCCTCCCTGTGAACCTTTTTTTCCCGATTTAGTTTACATCCAAACTTGGCAAGAAGGAGACGAATCATTAGATTGTGTCGAATATGATTGTAACAACATTCCCTTTGGCGATGACGAAAGTTGCTTAGAGTGTAGCCCTGAAGTGTTAATTGAGAATAACTCATTCTTTGCCTTGTTTACAGTTATTGAATATGATTATTTAGGAGAATCCATTCTTTTTGTAGAAGCCTGTGGTAGTATTGGAGATTCACCAGATTATTATTTCTATGATTGTATGGGTAATCAATTATGCGAACATATGATATATGATGAATTAAGTTGCCATGAGTTTTTACCCGATTTGACTTATATTCAAACCTTACAAGAAGGAGAGGAAGCAGGGTGTATCACTTACGATTGCAACAACATTCCCTTTGGCGACTTTGAATGCAACAAAGACCAAGACGTTTGGGCAGGTGATGTCAACTATGATGGCATTTGCAACAACTTAGACATCATGTACATGGGCTTCAAATTTACAGCCGAAGGCGATCCAAGACCCAACGCCTCCATTGTTTGGGAAGCCCAAGAAATGCAAGACTGGGATGACTGGCAAACCAATGGTGAAAACACCAAACATGCCGATTGCAATGGCGATGGAACAGTCGATTTATCAGACAAAGATGCCATTGATCTAAACTACAATCTCATTCACGAAGTGGGCAAAACCAATGCAGAAGGATTGCCTATTTCCATAGAATTGCCCGATGTCATAAACGCAGGGGATACGATACAAGTACCAATTTATTTAGGAGATGACGAAGAAATGGTGCAAGATTTTTACGGCATTGCATTTACCGTAGAATTTGATAGCGAATATGTCGAAGAAGGTTCTATCTCAATAGATTATTCTACTATATTTTTAGGTGAAGAAGATATAAATGTAATGGGCTTAGACAAGACTTTTTATCAGGAAGGTATCGTTGAAATCGGACTTTCTAAAATCGACCAACAAAGTGTCAACGGACACGGACCGATTGCCAAAATGAGCCTTGTGATGATCGATGACATCATTGGCAAAGACCTCTTACAAATTCCTTTTACCTTAAACATCACCAATATCACGGCTTTAACCCAATTAGCAGAAGATATTCCCGTCGCAGACACAGTCGTTCAAGGAGAAATACAAGTAGGTATCCCAAACCCCAATACAATTATCAACAACATTTACCCCAATCCAACAAATGATAGACTGACAATAGAAACAACTGAACCCATTCAAAAAATAATTTTATTTGATTTACAAGGTCAAAAACTCATAGAGTTAGAAGGTATAAATGCCAAAGAAAAAGTGCTGTCTCTGAACTACCTCAACAATGGCATGTACTTCTTACAAATCAATAACACGATTCAAAAGATACAAGTCTTAAACTAAGCAAGAGAACTGTGATGGTACAATCGGATTATGAGCTGATAAAAAGGTGCATAATCTGATTGTTTCTTTTAAGCTTGATAAGGAGAGAACGGTTATTACTCTTTCATCGTCACAGAAAGTCCCGCTATCCGTTC
>JAHDBB010000384.1 GCA_020630635.1 Chitinophagales bacterium | reverse complement strand
GGTCCACATCACCTAAGTTATTTAAACTGTACATGTTTTCTTTCTAGAAAGGCAAATCATCATCGCCTAAAGGTTCCATTGGTTCATTACCAGGAGGAGGAACATCTCCGCTTGCTGGTGGAGTCGGTGGAGGTGGAGCAGCAGCCGTTACTGCCTGTGGTTGTTCAGCCGCCGCCTTTTCAATTTTCCAGGCTTCTAGGTTGGTGAAATATTTAATTTCCCCATTTTTTTCCCATTTATTACCTCGAATATCGAAATTCACTTTGAGCATTTCGCCTGGTTCGATATCGTTGACGAGTTCAACACGGTCTTGTACCAATTGGAATTTGATGTAATCGGTAAAAACCATAGATCCACCCATACGCTCACGCTCTAATACAAACTCTCTTTTTTTAAAACGCTCACTTATTTGTTGTACTTCGGAAACTTGCAGCAATTTCCCTGTTAATTCGTAACTCATTAGTCAATTAATTAGATTTTTAAATTTTTTTACATGCAAATTTAAAAAAAAAATATCAAAGTAAGTAAGCTATTTTTTAAGATTATTTTAATTCAAACCCTCAATTGCCAAATCTAACTCCCCTCCTTCTACAAAATCGGGGACAATAGGCGAAATTTTAGCAAAAGTATCGACCTCTTCTCGGATATTGATTTGAGTACTTTCTGAAGGTGGTGTATATACTTGATTATTCATCTCGTATTCGCTAAAAGGCATTTTTAGCTTCGTATTCGCCGGAATCAACTCTGATAATAAGAATGGATTGAGACGCTTGATAGAAGAAGCAAAAACATTGTTATTTTCTGCGAAGGTATCAATCGTCATCGCTTGATGCGTCGTCACATAGTACGCAAAATCCATCGACAATTCAGGTACTTTTGGAGAAAGCCCATGTAAGAAGTAGTAGTTATTTACATAGGTAGCAGCGATAAACTTGGGTACATAGCCACGAGTTTCACGAGGTAAGTACTTACGAATGTCCCAATAATTCTTTTTTCCCCCTGCTTTTTTGATGGCTCCTGATACTCGTCCTGGACCACAGTTATAAGCTGCTAAAGCCAATAACCAATCACCAAACCTTCCATGTAAGTGCTTCAAGTATTGAGCGGCTGCAATGGTGGCTTTTTCAGGGTCTTTGCGCTCATCTATATGGCTATTGACATCTAAATCATAGAGTTTGCCTGTAGATTCCATAAATTGCCATAAACCCATTGCTCCCACAGGAGAAACGGCATGTACATTGAGTTCTGATTCAATGATGGGTAGGTTTAAGATGACTTGTGGCATTTGGTATTCAGCCAAAACGTTTTCAAAGAGTGGCTTATATACTTGGCAAAGACCGATGACTCGTTCTGTTCTTTTTTTGTTGTGAAGGTAGGCTAAAATAGACCGTTTGATGGTTTGATTGAACTCCAAAGGTACTTCTGTACTGATGTTCTCCAATCTTTCTTTAAATAGCTGATCTTCCATAGCTGATAGCTCAATAGGTCCGCATTCTTCCGTATTGTTGGCTATTAAACTATTGTGAGCATAAGGATTATCTTTATTGTCTTGCCAAAGCAAGGATGAGTCAATTGTTGTAATTCCAAATAATGTGAGGGTGCTCAAAATTCCTAAAGTAAACTTTTTCGAGTCCATAGACCTATTTTAGTGAGAAAGTAAATGACATAATTAGAGTGTTTGGAGGGTGAAATTAAAGTAAGGTTGATATGGGGAATGCTTCTATCTTTTTTACTTTAATATTAAGTTAGGTTGTGTAAATAGTTTTCCAGATTTTAGGCTGTTTCACCTAATTTCCAAACAAATTCTTAGTCACTTTTACGTCAAAAGGCTTGCAAAGGTATATTCATTTTGTGGAACTATCAAATGATTTTATCCACATTTTAGGGACATTGGGGTTTAAATCCTTAGAAATCATCTAGTTGCATTTCCTAAAAAAAGTATTGTTAACATAATAACTCAAACACATTTTTATTTTTCAACTATTGTAAGATATTGGATATAAACCTATTTAATTTGGGGAGGGATGCCCGTCTAAGTTTGCCATCATTTTACACTCAAAGAAAAAATGAATCGCTTCAATCGGATTGCTACCCACGCCAAGAAGAGGCAATCCGATTGATAAAGAGAAAGGGGGCTGTTAATATAAATCAATCGGATTGCTGGTTCAGGTGAAGCATAGCAATCCGATTGAAATGACTTACCCTTTCTTTGATTTTTGGCAACTTTCGACGGGTAGCCTTTGGGAGCTTAAAGGTAACAGGATCAAACCTGTATAAGTTCGTCTCTATTTACTGGAACTATGGGTTCCATCCAAAACCCAATAGCCCCGATAGAAGTGGTATCACTAAAGAGTGTTGGCAAAAGGGTTCGGGTGGCTTGGTGATAAGAACGGATAGCGGGAAGCCCCTGCACGACGAAGCTTCCTACCTTTCGCTCCTAAAAAATATCCTTTTCATCTATCCAGTAAGCGACTCCTACGCCCAGTCCATACGCCAACAAATCGCCCCACGAAAAGACATTGCCGATCAAAATATAGGCAAAGCGATTGTCTTGTAATCCCAATACTTCGACGATTTTGAAATATTGTAAAATCTCAATGCCAAATGAGAAAATGAGTACGCCCATCGCAATAGAAAAAGACGAGGCATTGATAAAAGTTTTGGCGAAACAATACAGCAGTATCACAACTAAAAAATCACCTAAAAAGGGACGAATAATCGAGTCGTTGATAAAAAGGGCAATAAAAATTTCGGTAATTAGAAGTAGTAAAAAACCAATAAAATATTTTTTGCGAAAAGTCAGCATTTATGCCGTTACTTTCACAATATCTCGGATAATTTTTAGATGATGTTCTGTATGAATCTCTATGAATTTGAGCGTTCCTTTTTTATCTAAATACCCAAAAACAGGATGCTTAAAGTTGCTCTTTTCAGGTAATGCTTCAATTTTTGGAATCAATTTTTCGGTTAATTCTTTGTAGTTATAAAAACCTTCCTCGCTCATTTCTTCTTCTGTTGGAATGACTGCTTTGGGCGACTTACCCTGTCCTCTTGGAATCGCTCCTGCATTGAAGACAAAGGTTCTAGCCATATTCATCTTCTTTTTGTAGTCAGCAGGATCGGATTTAGTCAGCATAAAAAGAATGCCGTTCATCACTTTCATGCTATGAACTAAATGCCAGATAACACCTTGTGATGAAACGTCTTCATTGAGTTCATCTTTTTGTGGTAAAAATGCTTCTAAATTTTGGATTTGTTCTGTGATCGTCATTTGATTTGATTTTCGATTAAAAAAAGTTTCCGTATTTTTCGATGCAAGCTATTTTTTGTTTTAAATATTTTGCTCCATTCCGCATCTTCCTCTAGAATGAAGTGAAGTTTATTTTCTTTTTGGAGCGAAAGGTTCGTTCCTTCGTCGTAAAGACAAGTCCCGCTATCCGTTCTTATTCGTGTCGCCAACGTTTTTTGAAGCCAACGCTTCTCACGAATACCACTCCTATCGGGGCTATTTTTGAAAGGTCTCAACTTCTTAGAGTCAGTCTTTATCACTATTTACACCAAAATGTTTCTTCATCTCCAAATAATTGTAACTTTACCTTTATGAACTCAAACGCTACGATAATCTGGTCACAAGAAAAGGAAAAAGACCCAAATATTATACAAAAAGCTCTAAAAGAAAATCTTTTTACGTCCAAATGGTTTTGGATATTTACCCTTTTAGTAGCTGGCTATTTGTATGTCTTTGCTCAACTCAAATTCTTTGATAGACTTTTGGGACTCGTTTTTATGCTCTTAGGCGTTTCCAGTTTCAACATATCGGTTCGCAATCGCATCAATGAAGCGAATGTTGTCTATGCTTTGACGGATTCCCATGTCTATATCGAAAATCATTTTCCGACTCAAAAAGTCAAGGAAGTTCCTTATGAGGATATAGTCGGTTATGAGATTAAAGACAATGATGTGGTTTTTCACATTAGAAATAGCAAAGAGTTTTTGAATCGCTGGAAGTTGTATGATTCTGTCACTTTTAAAAACGTGAAAGTGGATGAGGAATTGTTGGGGCTTTTGGCGGAGAAGATAAAATAGGCATCTACCAATTTAATGCTTCTGGTGCTTGGTCAAAAAGCATTTTTAGTTCTTGAACATATTGATGAGACCTTTTCATTTCAAACCAAACACTTGCATGATTTTTTTGTTGAATCCTCTTTTTCATTTTTTCAAGTTTAGCTCGTTTGGCTCCATTATCTCGTTCTTGGATATATTCAACAAGTCTTGCTTTGTAATCATCAAAAGCATTTTCTCTTGCTTGTACTAAATACTCTCTTTCATTTAATCTCAAAATATCAATGGTATATTCTGCCCTTAACTTGTTTATTCCCTCAATTCCAGTCATTGGTATAAATCGGAAAGTCTGAATAATATCCAATTCTATAAAATTAGTTGGATTTTCAACTCTTGGGTCAATTAAAGCAACTTGCAGGTTAGGAGGTTTTACAAATATATGGTTATCAGGAATTGGCTTAGGTGGAGTTATATCTTGTAATTTTCCTAGCAAGTTGATTAATGCAAACTTATCGCTTTTAGGACCATTACAAGGACCACAAGCATAGAGATAGTTTTCCCAAATAAAGGTTTTTTCGGGATAAATATTCTTGGGATAAATATGTTCAATTTCATCAGCAAAGGAATCTTCACAATAATTACAACGCTTGGTTTTATTAGACATCTGACGAAGTTTACTTTTAATTTCATCAAAGGTTTTATTGGATTTTCCCCAAGTTCTATCAGCTTCTTCTATTTGTTCTTTGTATGTAGTTTTTTTAGTGATAGCATCTTGCCATTTTTTCATCCATCGAATGGCTCGTTTTGAAAGGGTAATATTAGTGGGTAAAGGTAGCATAGATTACTTTTCAGACGGTAAAATACTTTTAAGTTCCTTTAATTCTGCTTCTTCGTTTTCAGTTGTCAAACCTTTGATTGATTTCATATTTAACTCTGCTAATCTATCCAACATTTCATTAGATTTTTTAGAACGCTCTGTTCTTGTGATACCAAATTTATCAGTACTCAAAGCATCTAAGATATTACCATAGACCAAGCGTTTATAGTCTTGACCTGTCACTCTGTATGATTTTTCACCTGTCTTGGCATGTTCAATCTTCCAAATAGAAGCTCCTTCGGCACTTTGGCAAATAATAGGACTGTGAGTCGAAACAATAAACTGAATCTTGGGAAAATAGCGTTTAAACCACTCTCCTATTTTAGCCTGCCATTGGGGATGTAAATGGACATCTACTTCATCAATCAATACAACTCCTGTAGCTTCAACAATATATTTTTCTTTGTCTTTTTTCAGTACTTCTTTTAGGTCAAAAGCATTGGTGATTTGTCTTAATATTTCGACTGTTAAAGCTAAAACTGATTGATAACCATCGCTTAATTGATGAATGTCAATATCTTGATTCTCTCCATCTTTAAAAAAGACTCCTTCGTGATTGATTTTGGTTATTTTGACTTGATGGGGTAAAAAATCTTCTTGATTTAAAAACTCAATAATATCATTTAAGTAATTATCTTTTTGAGGTTCTTCTAATGCTTCAAACTTTAGATTCATCAACCATTCAATAGCTCCTGTCAATTGATAGCTTGCATCAAAAAGTGTGATATGATTTTCTAAATTACCTTCTGAAAAATTACTTACACTCTTGGTATTGTTTTCTCCTAATCTTCTAAAAGGTCCGAAAGCTGCACTGTACCAGCCTTTTGGTTTAGAAAAGTTATATCTTACATATAATTCGTGGTTAGGAGATATAATATTACCTTCAGAATCTATTGTTTTTCTAACAATTTTTAATAACCTATGTATATTCCGATCATCTTGTTCTTTATCTAATGCTAAATCTATTTGAAAGAAAGCCTCTTTTTCTCCTTTACTAATCCATTTTTTAAAATTTTGCTTTAGAGCATACGCTTGTTTATCACCAATTAAACACAATGAAATGGCTTTTAAAATAGTCGATTTGCCAGCCCCATTTTCACCCAATAATACATGCCATCCCTCATAAGGCTCATCAAACTCAATGACCAATTCTTCAATAGATTTTATATTTTTAATCTTAACCCTTTTTAAATACATCTTTCTTAAATTCTAATTGTTAATTTCTAAAGCGGTTCAGTTTATAAGAAGTTTCGACCCTTCAAAAATAGCCCCGATAGCAGTGGTATTGCTGCGTTTGTGCATTGGCGTGGGTTGTGATGAGGCAGCAGCAATAAGAACGAATAGCGGGACTTTCCTACACGACGAAGCACTCAACCCTTCGCTCCAAA
>JAHDBB010000383.1:1939-6357 GCA_020630635.1 Chitinophagales bacterium | reverse complement strand
AATTCAATATCATAAGAAAATGCATTTTTACGGGGTGTTTTGTGACCATCCCCCACCCCCTTCCCAAAGGGGAGTTTGTCCACCCTCTTTAATTCTCCCGCCAGCGGGAGAGACGGTTCGTGCTTTTATCTTTTTATGCGATTTCATATCATAATCTATTGATTATCAATAATTCTGTTTCCGAGTTGGCGACCCGTCTAAAGTTGCCAGTTGCCTCATGATAATCCAAGAGAGAGCTTGTCATTTCAATCGGATTGCTATGCTTCATTTGAACGGGCAATCCGATTGATTTATATGATTAGACTCCTTTCTCTTTATCAATCGGATTGCCTCTTCTTTTCTAGGTTAGCAATCCGATTGAAGCGACCCGTTTTTTCTTTGATTGTAAAATTGGATAATAATCGTGGCAAACTTAGACGGGTAGCCTCCGAGTTCATGTTGGTTCGTAATCCGATTAAAATAGCATCTTTTGGGTTTCACGTTTTTTGGTTATTCGTAGCGGAGGGATTCGATAGGGTCTAGTCGGGCGGCTTTGATGGCTGGATACATGCCTGCTAAAATGCCTACTAAGAAACAAAAGGCTAATCCGACAATTATCCACATCCAAGGAATGATAAAAGGTCCTTTCACCATGATTGATACCAGGTTGCCTATGATGATGCCTAAAATGATACCAACGATTCCTCCTATTTGACAGATAACAATGGCTTCTCCTAAAAATTGGAGTAAAATGGTTTTGTTTTTTGCGCCTAATGCTTTGCTTATTCCTACTTCTCTGGTTCTTTCTGTTACAGCTACCAACATAATATTCATGAGTCCAATGGCAGCCCCTAATAAGGTGATGGCTGCAATGATGTAGGCTGCAATGGCTAAGTAGGATATTTGTTCGTTGAAAATGCCTGCTAACTTATCGCTTTTGGTGGTATCAAAGTCGTCGTCTTCTCCTAATGGGACTTTCCTGATGCTTCGCATAATTCCAGTAGCTTCTGATGTGGCTATGTCCATATCGTATCCTGGTTCTACAGCTATATTGATCGTATAAGAACGTTTGGAATTGGGAAATTTGTTGCGAGCATTGGTGATGGGAATGTAGCAGATGTTATCACTACTAAAACTACTGCTAGAGCCTTTGGAGGCTAATACCCCAACGACTCGGTATTTTTTATTGTTGATGGAAATGCTTTTTTCTAAGGCATTGCTGGTTTTTTTGAAAAGTTTTTTGGCTATGCCCTCGCCAATAATGGTGACATTGCTTCCTGATTGTACTTCGGTTTCTGTAAAATTTCGTCCTTTTCCGACCTCTCTGGTTCCTAATGTTAGAAAATCAGCATCTATGGCATTGACAAAGTTGTTGGGGTCGGTTTTTTCTTCTTTGTGCTTGACCGTAGCCAATCCTGCTGCCATGGCTGATATGCCCACTTTGGCAGGGTAGTCATAGCGTTCTTTAAATTCTAATGCGTCATCTAACCAAATAGGATCGGCATCGTTGGAACGTGGTCTTCTGTGTCCTCCCATTAATCCTGTTCCTTTCTTTTTGATATTGAAGGTGTTGGCTCCTAAACCTGTAAAGGTATTGACTATGCCTGCTTTGATGCCATCTACAGCGGTCAAAATACCCACTAATGCCATGATGCCAAAGGCGATGATGAGTAGGGTTAGGATAGAACGTAGGAGGTTTCCTTTTATGGAGCTTAGTGCGAGTCTTATGGTATCGGTGAGGTTCATTTTTTGATTTTGTATATGGTTGAGGCTCTTATTGCTGGTGCTGGCTACCCGTCTAAAGTTGCCAATCGCCTTATTGCAAGTATCCAAAAGAGTAAGTCGTTTCAATCGGATGGGTCTTCCCGTATGAGACAGCAATCCGATTGATTTATATGAGGGGATTCCTTTCTCTTTATCAATCGGATTGCCTCTTCTTTTCTTGGGTAGCAATCCGATTGAAGCGACCTGTTTTTTCTTTGATTGTAAATAGGGCAATAATATTGGCAATCTTAGACGGGTAGCTCTGGTGCTAAGAAGTTGTGTCTGTAACGATCTAGACCTGATAGTAGTGGTATACGTGTTGAAGCGTTGGCTGCCTAAAACTTAGCTACACGTATAAGAACGGATAGCAGGGAGACCTGTAGCGATGAAAGAGTATACCTTTCTCTCCTAAGTAATGATAAAAAAACAACTTCCGCATTCTAACTGCGACACTTTCCGATGTATTTCGTTGAAAAGCCTCGTCTTAGCCCTGCTATGACTACGTTTTTCGTCTCATACATCAAAAAGTCTCTTTGTTACAAATGAGGAATTTATTATTTAACCATTACTAATTATTCTTTTTCTGATTCTAAAATAGAACTTTTTGATTGGATAGGCAAATTGGCTTCTTTTGATTCTCCGTTGAGGTAGTTGAGGCTGGTCAATACGAAAATCATATAGAAAGAACCGCCAATTTGTAATTCTATGGTGGTTTCGGCTAAAAAAGAACTGAAGGTGACAACATTGAAACAGACAAAAAAGGGATATTTATAGTTTTTTTGATAGAAAATGGGGTAAAATGTGCAGACAATAAAGAGACCTAAACCCAGTAAACCTGTGCTGGCTAAGACAAAAATGTATTGGTTGTGGGGAAGTAATTTTTTAGGAATATTGGGATATTCAGCTTCGTAAACTTTATCCATTTCGTCTCGAAGATCACCTGCTCCTACTCCAAATACCCAACTGTGTTCTTTGGTAATCTGTATGCCTGTTTCAATGGATAAAAGACGCATGTAATCAGATGCCATGTTTTGACGATTGCCTTCAAAATATTGTTGTAAATCCCATCGCATATAGTTGAGCTTATTGTGTAGTGAAGGGATGAATTGATAGGCACTCCAGAGCGTTATAGCCATTAGGAAAGGAAGGGTTAGTCCTAAAAGATATTTTCGTTTTTGAATGATGAAATAGATAATACTGATGAATATGGCATTGTATAAAGCAAATATGCCTGTTCTGACCGCTAAAATGTGTAAGAAAATGAATAAAAATAGCGTTCCACCTGCTATAAAAAAACGTTCCCATTGAAAACGAAGCATGTATTTTTTGAACCATAAAAATCCGCCACAGACGATTCCAAAGGCAACAAATAGGCTGAATCTCACATAAATAATGGGCGTTTTGATGGCTCCACCTTGTTTATATCGTTCCGTCATTTGCTCGAAATGAAGTAAATAATTGGTTCCTACTCCTATACAGGCCATGACGGATATGATAAAAAATGCGTAAATCAATCCTTTATATTGGCGTGTGGTGATTTTGGGTATTCCACAAATAGCCAACGGTAAGAGTAAATAGGGAATTTTGATACGGACTCGTCCTAACCAAGTTTCGATGTTTTCGGAGTGAAGACCAGAAAAAACAGTAATAAAGAATAATAGGGTCAGAAAAACGGCTGGCTTGATTTTGAAGAATCTTTGAAAGTTACTTTTGAAGTCTGGTGATACAATGGCGTTGGCAATGAGTAAAACTGTTGCAATGGATAAGATGGCTCTTGAAAAGTAGAGTCCAACCATGAATACTATGGCAAGGAAGATAAAACGGTGTTGGGGATTGGATAGTTGAATGTTTTTCACTTTGATTTAATAACAAGAAATGAAAATTTTAGACATAGGCTCGTTGGAGTTGATCCAGTGCATCTTTTACTTTTTGGGCTGCTTGTTGTTGTTCTAAGAATTTAGGTTTGGCCAGTCGTTCTTGGCAGTCATTGATGGGACAGTCTTCACAAATGGTGTGTACTTCTTGAATATCAATATTGACATCATTCCAAAAATTTACTCGCTTTTTGAAGGCTTTGTTTAACTTAAATCCAATGGTGATACTTGAATTGATATTGGGGGTTGGATTCATAGAACGAGCGACGGAAATACAAAAATACTCTTCTTCTGTATTGGTAAATATGATGCGTTGGACTGCAACAATGGGTTTTTGGTCTTTGTTTTTGGCTTGTAAGGCTCGCAACTGATCAAATAAACTAACTCCTATAAATCTTCGACAAAAATGGGCATTTCTTTCATTGCTATATCTTTCGGATAGCTCTGTACCAATGTGTACCTCTTTGGTTAAATCCGTATTTTGTTTGATGGTATCTTGTTGGAAACGCAAGTAAAATAGCTCCTTGATGTTAAAAAATTTGGGAACTATATTGGTGATACGATGCATAAAATTTTCGGGGGAAACCTGATACTTATTCATACTATTTAGAAATAAGTTTCCTTGCCAAGTAGGTTGCTCAAAAATTTCTTCGAGATCTTTAATGATTTGATCTCTATGCACTAATACTGCTGTTGCACAATAAGAAGCTCTAAAGTTATTGAGAATGTGGTCGAAAGAACTGACTTCTACCAAAATTGAAATATTGGGGCGTTCTTCGACTTTTAAGATATTAAAGGCTA
>JAHDBB010000383.1:0-1839 GCA_020630635.1 Chitinophagales bacterium | reverse complement strand
CTGATAAATGCGCCTACTTTGGGAGAATCGGCTACGACTTCTATCATCTTACTTAGGTCAAAACCAAATATATTGAGTGGTAAGTCTGTAATGATATTGGAACGAAGTAAGTCGTTGAGAGGTGTTAGGTTTTTGGGTAGCTTGAGCGAAACCATTTCATCATAGGGTAATTGAAAGGCTTGGGCTAGTGCTACTACTTTTTCCGTCTTGGGATACTTCTTGCCTTTTTCTATCTCATTCAGATAGGAAGCTGATAAGCCAGAGATTTTAGAGAGAGCAGATAAGGATAAGCCTTTTTCTTGCCGAAGGTGTTTGAGTTTTAACCCAAAAATGATGCGTATATTTTCTTCTTTTACCAAAATGATTTTCGCTTTTTTATATGATTTTCGCAAATTTACGAAAAAGATATGAGAGCGAAAATTCGCAAAATTGTTTTTGTCTTTTGAAAGTCTGAAATTACGTTTATTTTTGTTGGAAATTTTAAAATTATGAGTTCTCTTCCATTTTATATTGTTGATGTGTTTGCCGAACAAAAGTATGCTGGTAATCAGTTGGCTGTGGTACAACATGCAGGTCAATTGGAAACTTCCATTATGCAACAAATCGCTTTGGAGTTTAATTATGCTGAAACAACCTTTATTCTTTCTGATGATATGAAAGAAGGAGGATTTGATGTTCGTATTTTTACTCCTGTAGCAGAAGTTCCTTTTGCGGGACATCCAACTTTAGGAACAGCTTATGTTTTGCATCATTTTATACAAAAACCTAAAGATTCGACTGTATATTTGAATTTGAAAGTGGGGCAAATTCCTGTACAAATTGAAGAAGATTATTTTTGGATGCGACAAATCAATCCAATTTTTGGGAACGTTTTTTCTAAAAATGAGATTAAAGATGTGTTGGGTTTGGAAGCGGATATGATTGATGAACGCTTTCCCATTGAAGAAGTCTCGACAGGTTTACCTTTTTTGATCGTTCCTCTCAAAACATTGGATGCTGTCAAAAAGGTCAAAATTAACTTGGAAAAATTGAAAGTGCATATTCAGCGTCCAGATTCGGAGGCACTTATGGTTTTTGTATTTTGTCCAGAGACTTATCATGAAGAAAATCATCTAAATTGTCGGATGTTCGGGGATGAATTTGGGGTGGCGGAAGATGCTGCGACTGGAAGTGCCAATGGATGTCTTTTATCGTATTTGTTGAAAAATAATTATTTTGGAAAAGACGAGATTGATATTTGTGTGGAACAGGGTTATGAGATGAATCGTCCTTCTTTGTTGAAGCATCGGGGCAAGAAGATTGATGATGCCAACTTTGAGGTTAATATTGGGGGGAAAGTGCAGATGGTGGCGAAAGGGGAATGGTTTGTTTAATTTTGGTGACTGGTGACTACAATTTTAATGAAAAATAATATTTATGGAAAAATCTAAGACTAGAATTGATAAATGGCTTTGGTCGGTTCGGGTTTTTAAAACTAGAACTTTGGCGACTGATGCGTGTAATGCTGGTCGGGTCAAAATAAATGGCAATAGTGTGAAGCCTTCTCGTAAAGCGAATGTTGGAGAAAAAATTACTGTTCGTAAAGGACCTTTGACCATTATTTATGAAGTAACCAAATTAATTGAAAAGCGGGTGTCGGCTACTTTGGCGGCAGAGTGTTATATTGATCATTCGCCTCCTCCGCCTCCTAAGCTTAAATTTGGAAAAAACGATTCGGCGTTTTTTGATTTTCCTGTGGCGCAACGTGAGCGAGGTAGTGGTAGACCAACCAAAAAGGAACGTAGGGAAATTGATGAATTGAAGGAGACATTTGATGATGATTGGGATTGGGATTTGGAG
>JAHDBB010000382.1:5024-6358 GCA_020630635.1 Chitinophagales bacterium | reverse complement strand
TTGGCTGCATTCATAAGAACGGATAGCGGGACTTTCCAACACGACGAAGCAATAAAAGTTCGCTCCTAAAAATAACGAAACGCACAGAAAAAGCCACCAGTCACCATCACTCGTCGCTAAAACTTAATCTTATAACTAAAGGAAGGTTGAAATCGAATGGAAGAAATAGGAATTACGTCTGATGACGCTGACGAATCACCGCCGATAGGAAGATAGTAGGCGACATTGAGACGATTGTAAGTATTATAAGTTCCTATCTTGAAAAAATGCTGAACTTTGGGCGTTTTGAGTTCATAAGAAAGGTTAAGGTCTAAACGATGATAGGGAATGGAACGGGCAGAATTTCGCAAGCCCTCTGGATGTAAATTGGCATTGACAAAACCTTTTTGAGATTCGAGACTCATCAAACCCAATTGAGGAGGTGCTGAGTTGTAAACGCTGTAAATACTCCATTGAAAACCCTTCCCAAAGTTTTGATATAAAAATAGTTTGAGTTGATGTCTTTGGTCAAATTCGTGCGGATAAGATAATCCTTTATTGATTTTTTCGTATTGTCTTTGGGTGTGGGCATAGGTGTATGAAAACATTGCTCCTTTTTTCTCATCTGCATATTTGAGCATCGACTCTATGCCATAAGCCGTTCCTTCTCCCCTTGTCAAATCTACCCATTCATCTCCCTTTACAATATCTACAAAAGGCTCATTATCAGGGTACGTATAAAGGTTTTGCATCTTTTTGTAATAAGCATCTATCGACCAACTTAACTGATGATTGACCTTGTTTTCGATACCCAATTCATATTGCCAAGAGGATTCGGGGTGCAATGTTGGCGAGGAAGGAATCCAAAGATCATTGGGTAAACGCAGACTACTATTGGCGATCAAATGAAGATATTGTACCATCCGACTAGCAGCTCCCGAAATATGTAACTTAGGCATTGGGCTGTATCGTAAACTCAATCGAGGCTCAAAATGAGTGAATAAACGCTCGTTGTAAAAAAAGCTGTTTCGTAAGCCAATATTCGCTAGCCATTGGTTGCCCATTGTGAAGTTATCTTCGACATACCAAAAGGCTTCTTGAGAGTAAAAATAAAGTGTATCTATAAACTCATCAAAGTCTTCTAAGTCATCTACATCTTCATATTCCCACTCTTCAAACTCATCTTCGTCTTCATCTAAATATTCAAATTGGGGACTAAATCGACGATTATAATATCCTCCTCCAAAACGCAAAGTATGCTTGGGACTGGGTAAATAATCCAAGTCTATTTTAGCTCCAATATCTTGATTAAAGGAATAAGTATTGAGATAATAAAACTCGGCTTCGGCTTCTTC
>JAHDBB010000382.1:0-4924 GCA_020630635.1 Chitinophagales bacterium | reverse complement strand
CTCCAACTAAATTCTACATCAGACTTATCCTCAAAAGTTAATACATCTTCTTCGTCATCGTCCTCAAAATCTGTCGTCTGGGAAAAAAAATCTTGCCCATGAAAGATACTGACATATAAGCGATCTTTGGGTGTAAATGTATAATTTAGTTTGATATTGTAATCATAAAAAAGGCTATTGATATAAGAAGGATCTAAGTTAAAGTTTTCGTTAACTTCTTCTTGAAAATAAATCTGTCGAATGGAGGGGATTAATAGAAAGGCAGATGGAGAAAAACGACCCGCCACCAAAATAGAACTTTTTTCTTTTTTCAATGGACCTTCGACCAACAAACCAATATGATTGAGATTCAAAGAAGCTTCTTTTTTCCATTCCTGTTGGTTGCCTTCTCGCATACGGATGTCAAAAACGGAGGATAAACGCCCTCCATATCGTGCCGAAAAATTGCCCCTCAATAATTTAGCGGAATTAATGGTACTGGCATTGTAAACGGAATACAAGCCCAATAAATGAAAGGGAATATAAATTGGAACACCGTCTAAAAGCATCAAATTTTGACCTGCGTTTCCACCTCTAATGTACATCCCACCCAATCCATCAACAGGTGATTGGACGCTGGGCAAAATATGCGAACTTCGGATAGGGTCTTCGATGCCTCCCAATGTTGGAGTCGCTTGTACAAACGCAGGATTGATTTCAATCACCTTATTTTGGTCACTGCTGGCAATTGGTGTGTCTTCTTCTTGAGGTTTGACGATGACTTCGGACAAGGTAAAATCAGAAGTTAAGCAGATATTTTTTTGGGTGTTTTGCTGTAAAAACATCGTCTCTATATGATCTTGATAGGCTAAATAGTTGCAACTTAAATGAATGTCTCCTTCTTCTAAAGTGAGGCTATAAAAACCATATTCATTGGTGATCGCTCCTTTTTGTTGATTGGGACAATAGACGGTTGCTGAAATCAAACGTTCTCCTGTATCTTTGTCTTCCAAATAGCCATTGAGTGTATAAGTTCGTGGTTTTCGACGAAATAAGACGATGCGTTTACCGACTTTTTTATAGTCCATATTCGTTTCCTTCAAGATGGTTTTTAGGATTACCTCAAAGGATTGGTCTTCTATATCAAAAGAGATTTTTTGGTCGGTATCAAACAAGCTACCACTAAATGCAATCTCTATATTGGCTTGTTTAGATAGTTGTTGAAGGGCTTGGTCAATCGAAATTTGTTGAACTGAAAAATCTAATTTTTGTGAGGGATGTACTTGTCCTATTAACTGATGTTCTAGGGACAACAACAGTATCATTAAGCATAAAAATCTTAAAAATAATTTGTAAATTGGGGCTAACGACATTTACCTCCTAATAATCTATAGGTTCCATCTTCCTCTTGTTTGGACTTACAACTAAAAAGGGTTCTTACAACTTCTAAAACAATATCAATATTCTCTCGTTCAACGTGAAAATCTGCGGTGATTTTACAATTTTTCAAATTTTTGTTGAGTTCTAATTCGACATCGTACCAGTCTTTTAAATCCTTTTGAAAGTGAGTCAAAGGCGTATTTCGATACACTAATTTTTTGGTGTGCCAAGTCATAATATTCGGAGAAGCCTTTTTGACCTCTTGCAATTTTTGGCTTTTTTTATTTAAAATTGCTTTTTCTCCTTTGGTTAATTCTACTTTTTGTCCATCATTCGTTTGTACTTTCACCTTGCCAGAAGCGACATGCACACTCGGTTTGTGTTGTTCAGAATGTGCTTTCACATTGAATTTCGTTCCCAATACTTGGACTTCCAAATCATTTGTTTGTACAATAAAAATTTTAGCAGTATCAGATGCGACATTGAAAAAGGCTTCTCCATCCAATTTGACTAAGCGATTGTTTTCTGTGAATTTTTTGGGATATTCCAAAGTCGTATTGGCGTTGAGGAAGACCGTAGAATTATCGGCTAAAACGATTTTTTCGGTTTCATTTTCGGTTTTGACGACAACCCATCTTTCGTTGAAATCAGCTAAGAAAGAACGTAGAAAAACGCCTCCACCGACTAAGAATAAAAGGACGCTTGCGGCTGCTAATCCAATCCACAAAGGTCGTATTCGATTGGTTTTTGCTTCTGGCTCAATCCTTGTCTTTTGTTGATTAGCAGATTTTTCCACCTTCAATTTTGATTGATTAGCAGTCGATACTTTGGGCGATTCTTTTTGCATTTTTTCCTCCAAGAAAGAAAATTCTTTGTTCAAATCTACCTTTATATTGTGGGACATCTTGCCGCTTACTTCCCAAACTTGTTGGATTTCTTGGGCAGTTTTTTGGTTATCTTCGGATTGTTTTAGCCAATCGTCTAACTGTTTCCTTTCGTCCGTTTTGATTTCGTTTGAAAGGCTTTTGTAAATCAGATTTATGTAAAAGTCTTCTGTCATAGATCGAGTTTTTGAGTAAAATTTTGTTTTTTCTTTTTAGGAGCGAACGGATTTTGCTTCGTCGTATTGGAAAGTCCCGCTATCCATTCTTATGAATGCAGCCAAGCTCTACCGCAAGTCTTTTCGACTTGTGGTCTTAAGCTATTGCATTCATACCACTTCTATCGGGGCTATTTTTGCAAGGTCTCAACGTTTATGAAATAGGGACGAAAGGGACGTTTTTTTTGGTTCTTTTCTTGGTTTGGGGACGACGGGACGTTTTTTCTTATCAAAGACAAAATTAGTTTGATATATTGAAAGCAACGTCCCATCGTCACCTTACGTCACTTTTTCCAGTTGCTAAGAAGTTGTGTCCATA
Organism: Chitinophagales bacterium; assembly: GCA_020630635.1. GTDB lineage: Bacteria > Bacteroidota > Bacteroidia > Chitinophagales > UBA2359 > JAHDBB01. The sequence continues at coordinate 2,147 of JAHDBB010000382.1, read as the reverse complement.
ACCCTCTAGCCCCGATAGTAGTGGTATTCGTGTCGAAGCGTTGGCTTAGGAAAACTTAGCAACACGAATGAGAACGGATAGCGGGACTTGCTGTAACGATGAAAGAGTAATAACCTTTCGCTCCAAATAAAAGAATATAAACGGAACTGCATTAATAATTAATCATTCACAATTCACCATTATTAAGTTCTTGTTCCTAAAAAGAAACCTCTACTATTGAGACATTTGAAAGTCGCTTATCCCCTATTCATTAGGCTTTTTTTTCATTAAATTTTTGGACGGCAGCCCTTAATACTTTGAGAGCTTTGGTCATTTGATTCTCAATGGTCTTGGGAGAAATATCCAATTTTTCGGCAATTTCTTTGTGTGACAAGTCTTCCATTCGCTTCATCACAAAGATCAACCGACATCTTTCAGGCAAACGATCAAGAGCTTTTTTGATGGCATCTTGTAAATCAGCCGCCTCCAAATTGTCGATAATGGAAGCTAAATTGCCTTCTTTTTGCTCCAATTGTTCTGCGCTTACCATCGGTTTTTGGGACTTGATTTGATTAAAACAGCGATTGATGACGGCTCGTTTGAGGTAGGCAGCAAAGGAAGTTTTTACCTCTAAAGTGTCTCGTTTTTTCCAAATCTGGAGGAAAACATCTTGTACCGCATCCTTCGCAGCATCAACATTTTTCAAAATATTAACGGCTGTTCCCAATAAAGTTTTATAATGACGGTCAAATAAGGTACGAAAAGCCGCTTGATCGTCTTTCTTGATTTGTTGAAATAGTTGCTCGTCTGTATGATGGTTAAAGGACATTGGATTCGTTTAATTTGGCACAAAGATACAAAAAGCCCATTTTGCAGGTACAAAATGGGCTTTAGATTAAGGAATAATGAAAAAACAAATATGTATTTTTATCCCTTGTTAAAACGATGCTCTCGCTTCCACGCAAGAATACCGCCTTCTACATTGTAAACTTCTTTGAATCCATTTTCTGTTAAGATTTGGCAGGCGGTCATACTGCGATTGCCTGACCGACAAAAGACGTAACAAGGTTTTTCTTTGTCAAGGTCTTCGATGTCTATATAAAAGTCTGGACTCATCACATTGATTAGGATAGAACCTTCAATATCTCCTTCCTCTTTCTCAATTTCTGTGCGAACATCTAAAAGGGTATATTCGTTTCCTTCCGCTATTTTTTGCTTTAAATCAATGACATCTATATTTTCAAAGTTCATATTGATTGGTTTTTAATTTTATTAAGTTGATAAGAGAGGGTCAATTGATTCAATTTAGAGCTTGGTTGAGTGTATAGGGGTGTTTTTTAAGGAATGTGTGTACACTATTGCCTTATTGCCAAATTAATTAGGTTCCGCCTACACCGCCCATTCGTTGTTCATATAGTTCTTTGCTATCGGCAACGGTACGGTTGAGTTCTGCCATAATATTGGGAATACGACTTTCGATGCTTTTGAGACCATCGGTAATTTGAGAGATTTGTCCCAAAGCAATGGCGACTTCTAACCCTTTGATAATATCAATGGCTTCATCATATACGCCTCTTAGCTTATTGATGGCTTTTTCGGTATTGGCAAGCGTCACTTCATAGTCGCCTCTGGACTTACTCAATGCTTGTCGCAAGTCGTTTCGCATATTGGCATCATTTAGTCCTTCTGTTTGCGTTTCCATCGCTGTAAAAAGATTTTCGGCATCTTCTCTCAATTCCTCATACTCCTTAAAAAGTCCTTTTACATTTCTATCGACCTTATTCCATTGGTCATAAACTCTTTTAAATTCCTTGTCTGTATCAGAAGCATTGGCTAAAGCGTCTTGAATGGTCGATAAACGAGCGACACCATCGGCTATTTTGTCATTGGCTTTTTCTTTTTGTGCCTCAAAACCAGAAATTTGTGCCTTAAATTTTTTCTTATATTTTGGCAAGTCTTCTGGTCCTTTGTAACCGCAAGAGGCGAGTACAGACATAAGGACCAATGCAAGTGAAAACAAGCCGATTATATATGATTTTTTCATTTTTATAAATTTGTTAAAAGTTGGATGGGCAAATATACGGTATTTGTGAGAAAAGTATCAAATTTTATGCGTTTTGAATAAGGACTGCTTTATATGGGTTTTGTTTAATGGGCTTATCTATATT
>JAHDBB010000381.1 GCA_020630635.1 Chitinophagales bacterium | reverse complement strand
ATGCAAAAAAACAGCGCATAATTTTTTGTTGCTGAAAGTAGTTTGAACTTACAATAGATTTATAAAAGTCCTGCACAAATCTTTAAACGAAGAATTTTTTTGACAGACGTTTCTACTTGTTTTTTATAATCAGCATTTATACTTATTTCCTTCAAGATAGCATCAATGGATTTTTCTTCTTCGATGGGCATTAAGAGTATATCGCAACCTGCTTTAGAAGCCATCAAAGGTGCATCTTCATAAATCGTGACCGCCTTCATCATATTGAGTGCATCGGTAATCACTAAGCCTTGAAAACCCATTTCATTTTTCAATAAATCTGTCACGATTTTTCGAGACAAAGTAGCAGGTAATCCATCTGTATCATATTTGGGATTATTTTTGACGACAATGTGAGCGACCATCACTGTCAAAACACCATTGTAAATTAATGGAAAATAATTTTTAGATTCCAATAAGTCGCCATTGATATAAACGCTTTGTTTGTGGGTGTCACCTTCGACCAATCCATGACCTGGAAAATGTTTGGCAGTGGCAATAATACCATTTCGTTGAGACGACTCTATAAATGCACTGGATAAGCTGATGATATTTTCTGGATCATCTCCAAAGCTTCGTCTTTTGATGGCAGCATTATCTGTTCCAACATCTACGACAGGCGCATAGTTGTGATGAAAGCCAATGTCTTTAAGTTGTTGATTGATAACTTGAACAACAGAATCACATTGTTGAACCGTTTTAATATCGTTGGTTTCCATCATTTTGGGAGAGCCTTTGATACGGGTATTCAATAAACTGGGTTCTGCATCTATGCTAAAGAGTAGGGGAAGGGTTTGAGAAGTTTGAGCGAGGTTATTGATATTTTGGATGCTGCGTTTATGACCATCTTTTGTTCCTTTTAAATAAATGACTCCGCCTACCGATTGTTTTTTGACCAAATCTTGGACGACAGCTTCAGGTTTCCCCAACTCACCAGCCGAAGTGATAATCATTTGAGCGACTCGTTGCCGTTCATCCAATGTATTGTAAATAGAATCGACTTTAGCGGATAAAAGAACATCTTCTTGAAAAAAGTTATTGAGTCGATATTGAGGCGTTTGTGCCTCTAAGGTAGTCGTTAAAAAAATGAGTAGTAAAAATGTTTTAAGTAGTTGCATTCGTTCGTTGATTAAATGTTTCTTGTGTGATAGAATAAGCGACACAAGGTTGTAAGTCAAGGTCTTTGTCCATTCGAGGATGAATAAATGTGCCTTCTTGTGTCATACCAATTTTTTTCATCACCTTGATAGAATTTACATTATTATGAGTTGCCATCGCATAGATTTTATCGAAGTCCCAAGTTTTGAAAGCGTACTGTAAGCAAGTCTTTGCGCCTTCGGTTGCGAATCCATTTCCCCAAGCGGCTTTTTTTAATCGCCAACCCATATCTACACAAGGCGTAAAAGGACTTTCATATTTTTGCGTCAACAAGCCAATAAATCCAATAAAGGTTTGGGTGTCTAATCGTTCTACTGCAAAATAGCAAAATTGGTTTTCTTCAAAGTGTTGTTGCATTCTTTCAACAAATGAACGGGCTTTTTCCTCTGTTAGTGTACTTGGAAAAAATTCCATCACTTTTTCATTTTGACACATTTGAGTAAAAGGTACTATATCGGCGGTAATCCAGTTACGGAAGCCTAATCTTTGGGATTGGAAGAGGTATTTAGAGGTCATTGGTTTATTATTTACATGTTGGGACGACGGGACGAACTGTTTGGTTTTTGCATGTTGGGACGAAGGGACGTTTACTTTATAAAATCGAATTAACGTGTCTTTGAAATAAAGGCCGTCCCTCGTCCCCAAAAGCACGAATTGAACCACAACGTCCCCCTCGTCCCCAAAAAGCACGGACTGAACCATAATATTCCTAATTTTCAATAACAGCCGCAAAGGTATCTGCTTTAGAGACATCCATCAAAGACTGGTACGATTCAGGAATATCATCTGTCAAAAGACAGCCTTTTTTCATATAAGGATAAATTTCATCATATCGTTTGACTGTTGTTAAGTCTGTTCTTTGTTTAATGTGGGTACGATTGATATTATGAGGACTGTTTAATCCTGCTGCTGCGACCAACTCAATAAAACTTTCGATGGTTTCTTCGTGATAGTTGGCGACTCGTACCTTTTTATCACTAACAACCAAGCCTTTCATCAATTCAGGAATTTGAGTAGTGACACCTGTGGGACAATGATTGGTGTTACACTCTCTGGCTTGGATACAGCCCAACGCCAACATCATCGCCCTCGCAGAATAACATGCATCTGCTCCTAATGCAAAGGCTCGGAAGATGTCAAAACTGGTGATGATTTTACCCGATGCAAAGATTTTGATGTCTTTTTTGAGGTCAAAACCGACCAAAGTATCATAGACAAAAGCCAAGCCTTCTCTAAAAGGCATTCCTACCGAGTCAGAAAATTCTAAAGGAGCTGCTCCTGTTCCTCCCTCACCACCATCTACGGAAATAAAGTCAGGTTTGATACCTGTTTCCAAGATGGCTTTGCAAATCGCTATAAACTCACTTTTTCGACCAATACACAATTTGAAACCAACAGGACGACCATCTGATAAATCTTGCAGTTTTTTGATAAGTTGCATCATTTCGATGGGTGTACTGAATGCCTTGTGATAGGGAGGTGAAAGGACATCTGTACCTGGTTTTACGCCTCGTATTCTGGATATTTCTTCTGTATTTTTCTTGGCTGGTAAAATGCCACCATGACCAGGTTTTGCCCCTTGTGAGAGTTTGAGTTCAATCATTTTGATGCTAGGGGATTGGACAGTTTTGATGTACTTTTCTTCCGAAAAATTGCCGTCTCCTGCTCTGCAACCAAAGTAGCCTGTACCAATTTGATAAATGAGATCGCCTTCGTATTCCAAATGGTAGGGACTGACTCCTCCTTCGCCTGTGTTGTGGGCAAAATTGCCGATTTTGGCTCCTCCATTGAGTGCCATCACTGCATTTTTACTTAAAGAACCAAAGCTCATAGCGGATACATTGAATATGCTGGCATCGTAAGGTTGTTTACAGTCAGGACTTCCTACCAGTACTCTGGGATGTGCCTCAATATCGTGGTGGTCTTTGGCTGCAATCGAATGACTCATCCATTCATAACCAGGTTTGTAAACGTCTTCTTCGGTTCCGAAAGGGGTAGTAGCTAAGGTTTTTTTGGAACGTTGATAGACAATGGAACGGTCATTGCGGTTGAAGGGTCTTCCATCTATATTGGACTCAATGAAGTATTGTTGGACTCCTGGACGGACTTTTTCCATGAGGTAGCGGAGTCGTCCGATGACGGGATAGTTTCGGCGGATGGTGGATTTTTTTTGGAAGGCATCGTAGAGTCCTAATAATAGTATGGGGGCTAAGAGGATAAGGAATACGATGGCTGGCGGCCAAAACCATGTGAATAGTAGGATGGCTGGTATGATTAAGAGGCTTACGAAGAATTCATTTCTCATAGGGTATATTTTGTATTTTCTGGTGTTTTGTTTCTTCTTTTTCTTGATAAAAAGATTTAAAATCAGGTCTTTAACGGTTTGAGAATTTTAGTGGTAAACAGCGCATTTCCATAACCATTTTCTGTGTGTTTTGACTGTTTGTTTCCTTGTCTTCGGCAGACAGCCCCTCCTTTTTCAGTCGATAAAAAGGAGGCAAAAATCTTGCTCAATCATACGTTCCTATCGCAAAGCCATCGCCCCACTACCAGTAATTGAGCATCGCCAACGCTTCTTTTTCGGCTCTAACGTGATTTCAGAGTAATAAAGATTTAATAAATCAACCTCTTCTCTTATTTCTCTCCTAATCCGAAATTCACGTAGTGACAAGTAAATTGTATGGCTTTGGGTTCTTTTTGTGGGTAGTTCGTGGAAATTTGACAACTTCTCTTGGGGTTTTACATGAAAGTTGTCAAATTTTTAATCTCTAAATTCTAAAACAGTTTAGTTACTATGGGGACAGACCTCAACGGACTAGCCCCGATAGTAGTGGTATGCTAAACGCAGCGTTGGCTAAAAGGGTTCGGGAGGCTTTTAGCATAAGAACGGATAGCGGGACTTTCCAACACGACGAAGCTCCAAACCCTTCGCTCCTAAAAATAATAGGAATAGAATCACAACAGCATCATTAAAAACTTGTGCCAAAAATATAAAAAATATACATATAATGTTAATCCGATTGAAATAATTTAGGCTAAGACTTCCTTTGGTATTTCTAAATTTTAAGTCGTAATATTGTATGTAAAAATAAGGATTCGATAATGAAATTAAAAATAAAAAATTTTGGTCCGATTCAACAGGGCGAAATTGACTTGAATAAACGCTTTTATGTGTTCGTGGGTTACAATAATAGTGGAAAGACGTATATGGCGCAGTTGATTTGGGAATTGGGGCGAGTGTTTCGGCGAAATGGCTTGGATGGGTTTGGGAAATTGGAAGGGAAGAAGCTGCAAGAGGCTGATTTACAAAAGATTGTGGGCGGATATAGTCAGTTTTTGCGAAAGGAAGAATTGGCGAAAATGATGACGATTGGAAAAGATCATTTTGTGTTGTCTGATATGGAATTGAGCTTTGAAGGAGACCTTTTAGCGGAATTTACGGAGCGAAATTATAAAATGCTGTATCATTTGGAAGAGGAAAGTTTGGTGCTGGAAAAGAAAAAAGGAGAAAATCACTTGACATTGGATGGACGAATTGCGAAAGAAAGGCGAGAAAGTTTGTGTTGGCAATTGTTGATTGAAAGTCTTTTTAGTTGCGAACAAAAGTTTTTTCTACCTGCCAATCGTTCTTTTTATCCCTCTTTTTACAAATATTTGTTTAGTACCTCAAAAATGGAGCTGGATAAAATCAACGAAATTATGTTGAATGACCACGATACGGATAAAATCAAAGCCTTGTCGAAGCGTCCTTATACGAAGGCGATGGATGAATTGATTACGAAAATGTATGCGCTCAATAATGAGGTCAAAGCCAAAGGATATTACGATAAGTTGTTATTGGGGTTAACCGAAATTATGGGGGGAGAGATTGTGTCACGAAGTACGGAAGGGATTGCGCCCATTGAGTTTTTTTTGAAGTTGAAAGGCGATAAAGAACTGGATATGTATTTGGCTTCATCTGCAAGTAATCAACTCACCGCTTTATTTTTGTACCTTAAATATTGGGCGGAAGAAAGCAGTAATTTTTTGATTATTGATGAACCCGAAGAAAATCTGCATCCTCATAGTCAGTTGGATTTATTGAATATTTTGCTCTCCTTTGTCAACACCAATCAGAATCGAGTTTTGATTAGTACGCACAGCCCTTTGATAACAGATGCTGTCAATAATTATATGTATCTTTGTTATTTGAAGTCGGAAGGTGTCGCCTTATCGAAAGAAGTCCAAGAACATCCGTTGTTGAATACCCAAATTGATTTGTGTTTAGAGGACTTTGGCATTTACTTTTTCGATGGCAAAACCATTATTCCTTATGAATTTGGAGACTATGGTGTAGCGTTCAAAGATTTTGATATGGAGCGCAGACGGGTAAGGGATTTGCAAAGCCAACTCACCGACCAAATCTATGACCATTTAAATAAAGAAGATGCGAGTCAATGAGGTTAGAAAAAAACTCCAAAAAGCATTGGGACATCACTATAAGTTTGTACAGGTGTTGGAAGAAAAAGATTGGCTTTTAGAGGAAAAAAATAACTTTAAAGATGACGGCTTTTTACAATCGGTTCGCATCACCGACATTCCCATTCATGACCAGGATAAACGCTTTTGGTTATTGGATAAATTGGAAAGCAAAGACATTAGCGGTTTTGTGACGCAATCGAAAACGGTGGAGGCGATGCTCTTGTGTTTTTCTAAGAAGCGAAAGCGTTTGACGGTTTTTATGGTGGAAATGAAAAGCGGTATTCGCAATGATACGCTGGAAAAAATCTTGGGGAAGTTTGAGGATTCTATCAGTCGTTTTTATCTTTTACTCTGTCTAAATGATAATCTCCATTCTAATGAATTTGAGGGGACGATGATTGATTTTAAAGGGATTGTTTTTTTCAATAACGACAATACGGATTTTAAGGCTCGTTATCGGGTAAAATACGATGAGATTAATCAGGTTTTTAGGAAGCGACGGGGACGGGTGAATTGTGAAACGGTGATTGATCCGATTAAGATTTCGGTGCAGTTTATTTTGTCGAGGACACCAGAACGGCATAGCGTGCGGTTTGGGGAGTTGTTTTAAATGGTGAATTGTGAATGGTTAATTATGAATGCAGTTCACTTTGTGATTTTTTTTGGAGCGAAGGGTTGAGTGCTTCGTCGTGTAGGAAAGTCCCGCTATTCGTTCT
>JAHDBB010000008.1:20280-35750 GCA_020630635.1 Chitinophagales bacterium | reverse complement strand
ATGTTTGTTCATAATTGTAAAAATTTTTGAATTAAAAAATGGGTTCAATTCAAAATCAAATTTTTACATTTTATATAGGATAGAGAAAAATAGTCAGGTACTGCAACTACCTGACCATTTTAGGGCAAGTTGTCAATAATAAAGTATATGTAATATTGTTAAGTTTTCATGTTATAGCCCGATATGTATGACAACTTTATGGGAATATAAAGAACTTAAAAGGTGGTGTTTAATAAGTAGAAATCCTCTTTAAATTGGGTTATTTTCTTTCTCCTAGTATAAAATATTCAAAAATGATTTTGACTGGAAATATTTGGAGATAAGAAAGAAATATGCTACTTTTACAATACCACAATGAAAAGTAGTGTCTATCAACATATTTTTGTTGGTAGATGCTCTTTCTTTTTTTACTCCACTTTCCTTTTTTATTTTCTATTTTTCATATTGGATTTTTTAATGTTTTTGTATTCATAATGGCTTCCCTTATAGAACGACAAGATGCAAAATGGTAAACAATATTTGATTGTTTTTACTGGGAAATTTTTGCTAGGAAGATATTTTACCCACAAAAGAACCAAAGAAAAAAAGCTGTTTAGCTTCATTCTTTAGGATGAAGCCCACAAGAGACAAAAAACGAAGTATAGAGGTAGAGTCCTCAAAACAATAGCCCCGATAGTAGTGGTATGAATGTGAAGTAGGGCTTTGTAAAACGTTGGCAATATTCATAATAACGGATAGCGGGACTTTCCATTACGACGAAGCTCCCAACCTTTCGCTCCAAAAAAGAAAAAATACTTTATTTCATTCTTTAGGATGAAGCCCCGAAACGAACCGAAAAAGAAAAAATATTTTACTTCATTCTTTAGGATGAAGCGAAAACTAAGCAGGTGAGTGATAGGCAAAAAAAATAGCGAGCATACACAGGGTATACTCGCTATCATATGCTGGTAATGTTACGTTTTATATTTTATTCTTCCGTAGAAAGCATCAAAGAATCACAAGGAGCAATTTGAGCAGAAAAGTCTGTATTCATTGGAACATCAAAGCCTGGTAATAAATCAACATAACCTTCTGCGCTGTAAATGACAGAACTACTTTCTGTAACCGTAGCATCTGAAGTTACACAACCACCTGCTAAATAACTACCTTCTTCTACAGTACCTGTTAATTCTAAGTCTGGACAACTTACCTTTACTCCACAAGAACAGTCTGATAAAATCACCTCGTTATTGGTATTTGGATTTCCATCATCACAAGCCAAGCCGTATTGAGAGTTGGTGTCATAGTGAAAGTCCATAAAACTGTCAGAAGTTCCTAAGTTGGGCAATCCAGGATTGTCACTGAAATCGTAAAAACTTAAATTCAAGTCTAATAAACCTGCTGCATAACAACCTTGTAATTGATTGTGTTGTAAAAGCAAGATTGAAATATTAGGGCTGTTGTTAAAGTCTGGAATGTTGCCAGTCAAGTTATTGTACTCTAAGCAAAGACGTTCCAAGTTGGTTAGATTGTCAAAGTTGGGAATCGTATTTTCTAATAAATTGTATCCTAAGTAAAGTTGCTCTAAAGCTGGAAGATTGTCAAAATCTGGAATTTCACCTACTAAAGCATTGGTGTATAAATGTAAATGCTCTAAATGAGTCAAGCTGTCAAAATTAGGAATGTTTCCAACCAATTGATTATTGTCTAAGTAAAGACGCTCTAAGTTATCTAAATTATCAAAATTAGGAATATCGCCTGAAAGTTGATTGGCAGATAAAAGAAGTTCTAATAAATTTGGTACATTTGCAAAGTTGGGAATATTTCCAGTCAATTGATTATCACTTAAACACAAAATGATTAAGTTGGGAACTTGATTGAAATTAGGGACATTTCCCGTCAATTGATTGTTGTTGGCATAAATGTATTGTAATTGAGGTACATGGTCAAAGTTGGGAATAGAACCACTCAATTGATTGTTGTGTACCACCAATTCTTTTAACTTAGGCAAGTTGTCAAAGTTGGGAATAGAACCACTTAACACATTGCTATATACGGTTAATTTTTGTAAGTTGGGTAAATCAAAGTTGGGTAAGTTACCAGATAATTGATTGTTGTATAAAGACATTCTTCTTAAAGAAGTCAAGGCTGAAAATGCTGGAATATTTCCTTCTAACTGATTGCTTTGTAAGTATAAAAGCTCAAGTTGAGGTAAGTTTAAATCAGGAAGGATACCTGTTAAATTGTTGTCGGGTAAAGCAAGATATTTGACACCACAAGTTTCACCATCATTGTGTAAGGTAACACCATTCCACATCATCACAGGTTCCGTCAAATCCCAAGTAACATTCCAATCAGCACCATTGGTTGTGTTGTATAATTGGACCAAAGCCAAAGAATCACTTTGAATACAAGAAGTTGCGTTGTTGTTTTGAGCAAAAATAAGAGAGAAGAAGAGGATACTAAGACAGATATTTAATATGTTTTTCATCGCTTTAACTAATTTAGCTATTTAACTTTAATTTTTCGGAGCCAAAAAAGACCAAGCTATCTTTGAAATTTTCAGAAACCATACCGATTATTGTTCTCAACTGGAACGGCATTCAGGATACTTTAGAGTGTATGGAGTCGATTTTTCAACAATCCTATAAGGATTTTATAGTATATTTGGTAGATAATGGCTCAAAAGGAGAGGAGGTGAACAGCTTAAAAGCGAAATTTGGAGATAATGAAAAGGTTAAGTTGGTTTTAAATCCAGAGAATCTGGGTTTTACGAGGGGGAATAATGAGGTATTAAAGAGTCTAATCAAAAATGAGTATAAATATATTTATCTTCTAAATAATGATACGGCGATAGATTCAAAATGTTTGGAAAATATGCTAAAAAGTGCAAAAAAAAATTCCGCTGACATCATTACTTGCAAAATGATCAACTATTTTGACCCCTCTCAAATGGACAATGCAGGGCATCAAATGCTCAATACTGCCGAGATTGTGCCTATCGGACACCTCCAACCCATAGAAGAATACAATAAGGTCTTTGAAAATTTTGGTAGTTGTGCAGGAGCCACGCTTTATTCAACCCAAATGCTTAGGGAGATTGGCATATTTGACGAATATTTTGAGACAGGCTATGAAGATGCAGAATTGGGAGCAAGGGCTGTTGTCTTAGGATACAAGAGCATATTTGAACCCACTGCCATTGTTTACCATAAGATGAGCCAGTCGGTCAATAAGATCCGCAGCTTTGAGTATCTCCAAAAAATCCAGATCAATATCTTCTACACCTACTTCAAGTTGATGCCGATGCCCGTTTTACTCTTAAATCTACCCACTTTCTTATTCAAATACGGCATTGTTTTACTCATCGACATCATTTTTCTTCGCATCCAATTTCTCAAACTCCTTTGCAAATCCATCTATCGTGCGCTGACAACGGAACGTCCAATCATTTCGCAAAGCCGCAAAGCCTTTTTCCAAAAACACCGTCCTCGTTCATCGTGGGAAATCCAAAAACGCTTTACCTTCTTCCTTTGGTTCGACATCCAACGCTTTTTCAAGCTCATCCTCAAAAACAAAAAAACTTACTTTGAGAAATATTAGGGCTATGGAAATTTGATCCGAGAAAGTATTAAGCGAGTACATTTTATATTTGAACAATTGATATAAAATTGGCTCTTAGTTAAGTTAGCTTTTTCCAACTAAAAAGCCGTTAAGAAGTAACCTTGTTTGAAGGCGACTGGAAGGAGACAAGTTTGGTTACTTTAGGTTTTTTAGTGCAGCAAAAAGCGTTAAGACTTAACGTCAAGCCTTGATTTTTGCTTCTTTGTATCAAGACAAAGAAGACACAAAACACCAATTCAAAATCTAATAGAGTTTTTATGTCTTCATTTATATCCAAATTTTTTTACTTTTTCATCTACTTATTTATTCTATCTACTTCCCATCTCTCCGCCCAATACACAGGAGGTCGAGACGATGGCTATGCGATGGCAACTTGGTCTTCTACCAACACCACTTCCAATGAATTGGTCAAAGTATTTCCGACGATCCTAACCCAAACCACTTCTCCACAATTCAACATTTTAGTCGAATCCAGAGACGATTTACATTTTCAATTAGTCGCCATCAATGGACAGATTTTAGCCGATGACATGATCACCACTTTCAATCCATCCACGATGCAACAACTTTTCCAGACATTAAGCGTTGGAGCCTATCTATTAAGATTTGATTACAAAGGCGAGCAGCAAGTTATCAAGATAGTAGTGGTATAAATTTATAAGTCCATAGTTCGCAGTCGATGGTCAATAGTCAATAGTCTATCGTTTTGGGACGATGGTACGATTTTAAAAGGACTTTTCTGTTTCAATATTTGCAATCCTATTAAGAACGTTTCCTTTTCTCTAAGCATCTATTTGGGCAAAGAATCAATTAGAGGAGCGAAGGGTTCCTTGCTCCGTCGTGCAGGAATGTCCCGCTATCCGTTCTTATTCGTGTGGCTAAGTTTTCCTAAGCCAACGCTTCTACACGAATACCACTACTATCGGGGCTAGGTCGTCAAGGTTTCTACTTCTCACAAACGGAGTTTTTCTTAAAAGTACAAGAGATTTGTTTTTGATGAAATGATCAAAATTCTGCATATTCTTCTAATTCTTAAAAAATTCTGTTCAAAAAAATGGAACTATGAAAACAAGCCCAAATCCACCTAGCCCTGATAGCAGTGGTATCGACAACTTAGATGGCAAAAGGGGGAAGGCTTGGCGATAAGAACGAATAGCAGGACTTCCCAATCCGACGAAGCACCGAACCCTTCGCTCCTAAAAAAACTATTCTATCACAACTTGAAATCGCCTCACCCCACTTTCACCAACCAATTCCAAACCATACCAACCCAAAGTCAATCCAAGTCCACTCAAATCAACAACATTGGTTCCATTCAAATCAATACTTTTCATCATTTTGCCCTCTACTGTATAAATCATTAAAAGGTATTTACCATTAGTCAAACCCTCAAAAAACAGTTTCCCATCTCTTGATACAGGATTAGGATACACCTTTACCTTATCATCATTTGCACGATTGATGGATGTCTCTGTTGCATCTTCTTCCTCAAAACTGATAGGTTCAAAAACTCCATTTTCATAATCCGTTTCCAGCAAGTCGATCATGTCAAAAAAAGCATCTGCATCCAATTCTGCCCCACCACCCACATCGGCTTGTATCACTATCGCAATAGAAAATTCTCGAACCTCATTGGGTTGTAAATCAATAGGACCCATAGACATCACAAAGCCTCGATCACCAGGCGTATTGCCAACCGTCAGCTCCGACCAGCCATTAAAATCATGTGGATGATCTGGATAAATATAAGGATGTGGGTCTGTACCGTCCCGACCATTACCGCCATAAGTTAAAGGCGTTCCATCTTCCCAAAGTCCTTGCATCAAATTATAATAAGACATAGGAGAGGTTCCTGTAAAGGTATAATCCTTTGGCATAAACGCAGATAACCCTATTGCCTCACCATTATCATTTTTGAGCGTTTCTAAAAACTTAACACCGACCATAGGAATTTCATCCTCATAGCCACCCCAACCATCATTAGAATCGCCATTGTAAACATAGCCCAGATTTTGAGATGGACTACAACCAATGTGGTCATCTGAGTAATCACCCAAGTCGGGATTAATAAAAAGTCCAATATAAAAATCATTTAAAGGTTCTGTTCCTTTATAGGTTAAAGTATAATCATAAAAAGTGGCATCATTTTGATAATCATCGGTTGCTTTGGAATAAGCCATTACGCTGATTTCCATGTCAAGAGCTTGAGTACTTCCTGATTCTTGGTGAGTCGTCCGATCATTATAAATCCACCAAATATTTTGGTCTCCTTTGATAGCAGGATAATCTCCATCTAATGGATTGTAATCGCCATCTTCATTGGTATCGACAAAAGGAGCTAATGCATGATTGGAAGGTAAATCGAAATCACTAAAATAAGGATTGTTAAGGGCAGGATATTGTAAGAGAGGTTCAGGTACTTCATCAGTATTGATGTATCCATCATAACTTTGGTAAGTCTCTAAAAAATCCTCTACGGTTTCTTTTTCTATTTCCCATAAACGGTTAAATTCATTGCAAATATATTTGGATTCGTCACTTAAAATGGGACCTGCAAAAAAGTCATTGCCGCTTTTACGATAAGTTTGACCCGCTACTTTCAGATGACCACCATCGTCTATACCGCCCATCCACAAAGCACCTGTAAATAGCACATGTTTGGGATTTTCACTATTATCATTGGGATATTGATAACCCGAATTAAAACCATTCCAAAATAGTCCTCCGCCATTATATAATCTTGCATTCACATTATTGGCATCTAATTGAAGGTATTGACTGCCATGAACACAGTTACCATCTATTTTGACTAAATAGGTATCATCATCAATTCCCTTATTGCCCAAATAAATATTGGTTTCTGGTAGAATATCCTGAATGATAAAAGAACTCGCATTAAATTGGCTATCCCATAAGATCGTACCATCTTCTTCTATATTTAACAAAGTAGTGCCACCAATAAAATAATTGCCCTCTATATTTTTTGCGATGGCATAGGCACTTTCAGGAAAAAAACCTCCATAGTTGTTTTCCCAGATAATGTCGCCTTCATCATTGATACGTATAAACCAAATATTGCCATAATCATCTACCTCATCATTGATTGAAAAGCTGTGTCCTACTACAATAAAATCGCCATTATCCATTTCAATGGCACTATGTGCTTCATCTTGTGAGGTTCCGCCATAGGTTTCTTCCCACCACATAATACCATTGTCATCTATTTGCATAATCCACCAATCCTTGCCGATATTATTGGTTCCACCTGGACTATAAGGATTTTTATTTCCTACAATAAGGTAACGATTGTTTTGGGTTTTGATTAGGTCCCATACAACCTCATAAGTATCTGCCCCATAAGTTCGACTCCAAAGCAAATTGCCTTCTTCATCGACTTTGAGTATCCAAGCATCATAGCCACCATTATTGTTAGGAAGATGAAAATCATCTGATTCTGAATAGCCTGCTATGATAAAGTTGCCTTCTTCATCCATTTCCATTGCTGAAAATGCATCAAAACCAGTACCTCCATAATTGTGTTCCCAGAGTAGATTCCCTTCCAAGTCTATTTTGAATAACCAAGCATCTTGATTGCCAAAACAAGTACTGACCAATCCACTCGAAGCATTGATATTAGCAGCAATGAGATAGGAATCATCTAAAGGAATAATAGCAACCGCTTCATCTATTTCAGGACTACCATAAGCTCGACTCCAAGTTTTTTGACCAAACTCATCAAACTTAACTACCCAAGCATCTTGTTCACCATAATTTTCAGAAAGATCATCATCGGTAGAATGGGTATTGCCCACAACTATATATCCACCATCAGGTGTTGATATCATTGCATGACCATAATCATCTCCACTTCCACCAAATTTAGTAAACCAATCGACTTGACAAAAAGAAGGTAAGCTATAAAAAAAAGAGATAAGGCAAATGCTCAAAAGTAATCGCATAGTAGGGCTTTAAAGGTTAAAAGATAGGAAAAATAATAGAGTCCTATCAAAAATAAACCATTACCGAAAAAATGCAACTACTTTAAAACATCATGACATTTCTTTTACATATGTTGGAGTAGCAACTCAATTTATGCGTTAGGAAAATAAAAGTACTCAAAAATCAAATAGCTATTTTGTAGAGTACCCTTGTAGGAACAGTTTGCAACTGTTCTCACATCTGAAGAGAAAGTACTTAAAGTAAAAGGTTATTATTTTGTTGACCGTTCATACGAAAGAACAGATGCTATCTGTTCCTACATTCAATCAAATGGTCAAAAAATGCGTATTTTGTGAGTTTTTCTAAGTACCTTATAATTCACGATTATCTACTGCTTCGCTGACTTCTTAGGTGCAAAAGGATCAGGCGAACTATTAGTCGCTTTGACTTTAGCATTCTCATTATCATTAGCAGTCTTTGCTTTAGGAGCATTAGCAGACGAAGGCGTATTGCGTTTTTGAGAAGAATTGCCCTTTTTCTTTTTACCGTACTTATCCTTTTTAAAAGTAGGTTTTTGGATACTCACTCGTCTTTTAAACTTCTTGCGTTTAGCAGGCGGACTATATTCAGGACCTTTACCCAAGCCAGGAGGCAATGGTAATTTCATGATCTTTTTCTCAATCAATTTCTCAATCTTTGAAAAATTGCGTTGATCTTTTTCATTAATAAACGTAAGGGCAACTCCTTCTGCTTCTGCTCGTGCTGTTCGACCAATACGATGGATATAATCTTCTGCATCACGAGGTACATCAAAGTTGATAACCAAACTTATATCTTCAATATCAATACCTCTTGAAAGAATATCAGTAGCTACTAATATTTTAAAACGATTGGCTTTATATTTTTGAACCACCTCATTGCGTTCATCCTGTGTAAGGTCTGAATGAATAGCACGAACACTCAACTTTTTTTGTCTCAAAGCTTCTGTTACAGCCTTGACACTTTTTTTCGTCGAGCAAAATATAATAACCTTGTGATATTTATCTTCCTTAAATAAACTTTGGATTAAGGATACTTTTTGTGCATCATAAGCCATATAAGCCGCTTGCAAAATTTTCTCAGCAGGCTTGGATACCGCTATTTTAACTTCTTTGGTATTTTCCACATTTAAAATTTTATTAGCAAAGTCTTTTATTTTGGGAGGCATAGTGGCAGAAAATAAAAGGGTTTGTCTTTCTTTGGGTAACTTGCGAACAATATGCATAATGTCTTCAAAAAAGCCCATGTCTAGCATTCTATCTGCTTCATCCAAAATCAAATGCTGTAATGAACTCATATCAGCATAGTTGAGGTTGAGATGGGAGATCAGACGGCCAGGAGTGGCTATCAAAATATCAGCTCCTTCTTTGATCGCTTGTTTTTGTTGATCCCAAAGTTTGGGTTTATTGCCTCCATAGATAGGGCAGGAACTCACGCCTACAAAATAGCCAAATCCCTCTACTTGTTGGTCAATTTGAATGGCTAACTCTCTAGTGGGGACCACGACCAATGTATTAATGCCTTTACGTTGGGGATTTTGGACGATACTGTCAATAATGGGCAACAAAAAGGCTGCCGTTTTACCTGTACCTGTTTGAGCACAGGCAACCAAATCATGTTGAGCTTGTATCAAAGGAATGGCTTGTTCTTGAATGGGAGTAGGTTTTTCAAAACCCATAGCATCTAAGCCATCCAATAATTCGGGTGTAAAATTAAATTCGTTGAAATTCAAACTAATTAAGATTTTTGTCTGTAAAAAGATTCTCTGTTTATCTATTAAGAGGGTACTATGTATAAATAATCATTGTTTTTGAGCCAGACTATTTTGTATCATGATAGCGAAGCTATTATGTGCAAAATAAAAAGAGACACTCATAAAATGTGTCGATTATTTAGGTTTAGTGAAGTATCAGAAATAAAGTATTCCAAAATGGGACTAAGAGATTTTTTGAGTTTTGAGGCAAAAAACGCAGTCATAGCAGGGCTACGACGAGTATTTTTAACGAAAAAAATCGGAAAATGTCGATGTCACATGGAATAACTTATTTTTGTTGCTTCACTTAGGTACTTAAAGAGCCAATAGCATCTATTCTTGGAGATAGTCATAATCTAGAGAACCTAAAAATATCATTATGTTGTAAGTCTTTTTGATTTAGGAAAGTAGAGAATTGATTTTTTCTTTACTTAGGAATGATTTAAAAATAAAATATTTTGATCATTCCTTTATGCGTGAATGGTTTTGGATTGTAATAGTGACTTTCAGTTAATTATCTATTTTTTCTTTTTGGAGCGAACTTTTAAGGGCTTCGTCGTAATGGCAAGTCCTGCTATCCGTTCTTATAAATGCAGCCATCTCTCTCAAGTTTTTCTATTTATATTGAGATGCCATGCACTTGCATTTATACCACTACTATCAGGGCTAGTTGGTAGTGGTAAAGAACTTTTTAGTGCCAGTTTAAAATAGAATAAAAGGACAGAATTTTTGTTGGTTGGAATACAGGGGTAAGTATTCAACTACAAGTCACGAATAACTCATAACTTTAGCATTTTCTATCTAAAAATGAAAAATGCTCACTTATATCCATACAGCTAGTACAACTATGTATGAAAACTATAATTTCTTTCTAAACTCTTGGAGTTTATCTTCTAATATAGACCATTAAAATATGAAAGATTATTTGTTTGTACTCAAAACCAGATATTTAGGTTTCAAATTATTAAAAAAATTACCTTCTCTTCCTTTACATACCTTCAAATAAAAAAGGGAAGTTTGTTAAAATAGACATACTTTGATCGTTCAAATATGGGAATAGTTTGGGTGGTGTAGTTTGAAATAGGGAAACCCAATTTAATATTGAATGAGCAAGTATAAAATGACCAGAAAAATGCAGGTACATTTCTACTTAAAATAGACCCGATAGTAGCGGTATGGTGAACATGTTTGGGGCCAAAAAGGTTTGTGTGGCTTCACCATAATAGCGGATAGCGGGGAGACCCTGTACGACAAGGCAGCTTACTAGTCTCTCCTAATCATTCATTAAGATTTGGATAAAAATTATATATTAGAGACCAATGTTAATACCAATATGGGATAAAAGTAACAAAAAAAAGTAATGCCCTGCAAATTATTCTTGGATTTTTTAGGAAAAATAGCTACAAATGACAAGATTTTTTAGAATCCAATATAAAAACCCTTATTTTGCTTGGCCAATTCCTTCATAAACTTCACTTTGGGGTCTTTGCTTGCTTTATTGCGATAAACTTTGCCCACACCGATGGTATTGATTGTTTTACTTCCATTATTTAGTTCTCTGACATACTTTAATACTTCTCGTGTCGG
Source organism: Chitinophagales bacterium (assembly GCA_020630635.1). Classification (GTDB taxonomy): domain Bacteria; phylum Bacteroidota; class Bacteroidia; order Chitinophagales; family UBA2359; genus JAHDBB01. The sequence goes on along the minus strand of JAHDBB010000008.1, from coordinate 24,829 downwards.
GTCATCGGGACAGTCGGTACTTCCTGCCACGCTTCGAGTTGGTAAACCATCTGACAAAAAGGTGATGGTTCCTGCATCTTTATAAGCTGGATGGGTAAAAACATGCTCTAATACAGAACGAGTTGGCGTACAATTTCTGGCAAAGATGGGCGATAAATGCCGATAAATGGCATATTTTTGGTCATCGGTGACAGGAACCAACTTATTGTACAAAGCATCATAATCTTGTGTTGGGCTTTTGGGAAAAATCACAATGTCAATCTTGTAGCTATTATCCATAGAAGCCACCAACATCTTTAATCCAGCCTTGACCTCATTGAGTTTTTCAGGTTCGGGAGCATCGTCCATACTACCCGATACATCGACCACAAAAACGATATTTTTGTCATTAAATTTGACTCCTGTACGTTGTTCTTGTGCGCCCTGATCTTTGGAAACTTGAGCGAGTTCTCTCTCGGCATTTTTAAGGTCTTTCTTTAATTGTTCGTTTTCTTTTTGTAACTGCTCAATCCTCTTAACCATTTTATCAACTGATTGTTCAACATATTCTTGGTCAGAAGATGATTTTTTAAGATTTTTGGATAATTCCGCATTTTGAGCCATCAAATCCTCAATTTTTGCTCGCATTTCAGCCAATGCATCCTCTACCTTCTTTTTGCTTTGTAAACAATCCATCAACGCCTTTTTGCTCTCGTCCATCTGTTTGGTGATTTGGACACTTGCAGCACTCGCATCCTTTTGTTGTAGTTTGAGTGCATCCAATTGGGCGGTTACTTGCTCTTGATTTTTCTTTAAAACCTCTAGCTCCGATTTGAGTTTTTTATTTTCAACCGCCAATTGATTGCTATCCTTCATCTCCTTTTTCATATTCTCCATCTGCTTTTTGAGCTGTTCCACCTTTTCTTGGAGATTCTCCTTTTCTGATTCTGATTTAGAGAGTTGAGTTTGTAGCTGTCGGACCTCTTTTTGTAGCTTATCAATATTGTTATCCAAGCTTCCAAACTTGTTTTGAAGGTCAGATACCACTTGTTTAGACACAGAACCTTCCAATTGTTTAATCATGGTTTGGATTTCATTGGCTTCTAGCTTCAATTCTTTGAAAGTTTCTAGTTCTTGTAGCTGTTGACGGATACTGCTGTCTAATTTGGGAACGACAACGAATAATATGAGGACGGCTCCTAATGCTCCAGATAAGAGGTCGAGGAAGGATACATTAAAAACGTTTATTTCTTTTCTTGCCATGTATTGGGACTATCTTCTATTTTTTAAATCTTATAATTCGCAAAAGTAACAGATAAAATTGCAAAAGTCAGGATTTTGTGTTCAAATTGTCTTTTGTCTTTGGGTTCTATAAAAAACTCTCAAAAATATTTCAAAAAAATCTGTAACAATTCAACTAACTTATTCGTGAGATTATTTTGATTAGTTACTTTTACAGAGTAAAAAAATAGTAGGAAGACCAAATTTTTCTAAAAAGGATATGAATTACCTAGATTTGTTTGGTTAATTTTACGATTTAAAAAACAATCCATTGAAAATAACTATAGAAGTTCCTGTGTGTTTGAATAGTGTAGGAGGACGCAATAATAATGAAGATAGTGTATTTCCTGAATTGGGAAAGGCAAGCGATCAAGATCGCCTGTTTTTGGTCTGTGATGGGGTAGGCGGTGCAGAAAAAGGCGAAGTTGCTTCTCGTTTGGTTTGTGAAGCAGTCAGCGAATATGTTCAAGAACAGACCAGCCTTTTTCCAGATAGAAGTTTTTTTGATAGAATCTTAAAACATGCAGAAAAAAAGCTATCCGAACATGTTTTGGCTTTTCCTACTTGTTTTGGAATGAAAACCACCTTAACCCTTTTATGGATCACCCAAAGAGGCATTTATATTGGTTGGTGTGGGGATAGTCGAGTCTATCAATTTCGCAATGGGCAAGTTATTTATCGTACCGAAGACCATTCGTTGGTGAATGAAATGGTGAGAAGAGGCGAATTGACAGAAGAAGAAGCCCAAAACCATCCACATAACAATGTCATTTTACGAGCAGTCGCAGGAATGGATGAACCTAGTTCGATGGATGTCGCTTTTACAGACGAAGTGGAGGCGGGCGATATCTTTATGTTGTGTACCGATGGCGTAAATGAACAACTGACAGATAGCCAGTTTGCAGAATTATCTAGCTTGGGCGACATCGAATTGATGAGCGACCAAATAGATGCCTTTTGTAGTGAAAACTCTAATGACAATTACTCTCTTTATTTGGTGCAAATCGCTCAAGTTGAAAAAGAGGCGGAAGTATTGGTGACTCCTAAGAAAGAGGAAACAACAACTGTCAATGAAAATGACGAAAATGCAACGGAAAATATTTCTAGTACGCTTACGGAAGAACCTACCCAAGTAAAAAAAAAAGAGATAAAACCGTCGAGTGAAAACCGTTTGTTAAAGTATGTTTTAGGAGGTTTGGCTTTGATTGCTGTATTGGTTGGAGGTCTTAGTTTTTGGGAGTATCAAAAAAATACAGAGACCCAAATGTATCTAGATAAAGCCACTCAATATGAACAAAATGCTCAATTGGATTCTGCCTTATTTTACCTCAAAATTGCGGGCGAAAGAGAGCCTACTAATTCGGTGATCCAAAAAAACTTAGCTCGCATAGAATCTGATAAAAATCGCAAAGAAAAAGAAGCTCAAATTTTAACTACTCACCAAAATAATCTTTCCGCTTTTGAGCAGCAAATGCAACAAATCAATCAAGATACATTGATAGTTGATTCTTTGAAAATGATCCAACTGGCTCGCCTACAATCACAAGTTGCCATCGAAAATGGACGATACAAATATGAGTTGGAGGATAAGGAAGCGGCTTTTGGTTATTTGAAATTTAAAGATAAACTTCCTTTTGCCAAAGAGGTTTTAACTCCTGAAACTTGGACGATGCTGGCAGAATTGTATCGTTTATACTTGCCTAATGATTCTATTGCCAATCTTAAAGCGACTTATTGTGAGGAACAGGCGGGGTTGTAGTTTTTGGTGATTGGTGGCGAGTGACTGATGACTTTTTCGGTTTTTTCGTGGCTTCATCTTAAAGAATGAAGTAAAATAGTCTCTTTTTAGGAGCGAACGTTTATAGCTTCGTCGTGTTGGAAAGTCCCGCTATTCGTTCTTATGGCTGCTCCAAATATGACATTTTTTAGAAAAATGTCATATTTGGAGCATTCATACCACTGCTATCGGGGCTAGGTCGTTGAGTTCAGGATTTCTTAGCACCAGTAATTTTTTACCTACCAATTCAATGCTTCTGGCAAATCATCAAATAGTTGTTGCCATTTAGGATGGACTTTAGATTGAACGGTTTTTATCGCATACCAAACCGACGGATGTTGATGCGTTTGTATGTCCTTTTTAAAATGCTTTTTGATATGAGACTTTTGTTCCTCTAAAGACAATGTTTCATCTATCAATTCATCATGAGGAGTCAAGATCGTTTCTATTTCTTGAATAGAAGTAGCAGCCAAAATTCTACAAAGCCGTTCTAAGCGTTCATAATAATATTTGCCAGCTTCTTTTCTAGCATGAATTAAAGCAGCCCGATTATTAAGTTGCAAAATCTCCAACGTTTTTTCAGCTTTATAGTAAGATTCTTTGTCCACATCAACATCAATGATATTGATAAATTGGTACGTTTGTAAATTTAAAATCAAAAATTCATTGGGATCTTCAATGCGTGGATTGATAAGAGCTAATGTAGAAAAAGGTGGTTGAGTACCACGAGGAACAGCCATTACATTATGCTGGTTGTCTAAGACATAACATTGATCCAACTTATAGCCAGAGTTACATTGTTTACAAGCCAATAGATAGTTGTCCCAAACAAAGGTAAGTTCTGGAAAGAACGATTTAGGTGCAATATGTTCAATATCATTTGCCTCATTTTGTTCACAATAATTGCAAACTTCTACAGAGACACAAAGGTCTGTTAGTTTCTCTTTGACTTCTACAAATGCAGCTTCTTTAACAATAGAACCATCTTTAATTTTCCAAAGCCTTATCGCTTCTGCTTTTTTATCTACAAAAGCTGTTTGAGTGTCAATTTTATCTTGTAGGATTTGAAGCTGATTGAAAGTGGTAGTTGATAAACTACTCGAAGCCAGTTGGATCATCAGTCGTTAAGATTTTTTGGAGTTCACGTCTTTCTTGTTCTTCTTTTTCCGTTATTTTGCCCAAAGCATATAAAATATTGAGTTTTCCTAAGCGTTCTTTTTTCTCATTGGATTCATTAGAACGAACAGCTTCTCGTCCAAATAATTCTGTACCATAAGCATCTAAGATATTGCCATAAATGAGACGTTCTTTTTCCACTCCTATGATTTCTTCTATCTGTGGCATATTCTTTCCAGGAGTCGCCAATCGCCAAATACTGCCCTTTTCACAGGCTCGACAAATTAACGGACTATGAGTCGTCACAATAAACTGCATATTGGGAAAATATTCTGTAAACCAATGTCCAATACGAGTTTGCCAGGTAGGATGTAAGTGGGCATCTATTTCATCAAT
>JAHDBB010000008.1:4120-20180 GCA_020630635.1 Chitinophagales bacterium | reverse complement strand
TAATATACTCGTTTTACCAGAGCCATTATCGCCAATCAATACATGCCAGCCTTTAGGATTAGGAAAGTCCATTTCTAGGTAACGAATGGAGCGAATATTTTTGATGATTACTTTTTCTATATACATCTTCCTCAATTTTGGAAGCGTAAAGATACAACTTTTACAAAAAAGTGAATAATCTCCCTATTTCTTCTTCTTATCTTCATCCTCCCCCAACTCCTTCATCAAGGCTTCCTTAGCAATCGCAATAGGAATACCAATATACTTCTTTTCAAGATAAGCGACCACCTTATCCAGCGTAGCACGGGACTCTTCATCCAAAGCAGCGATTTCCTTATCAAAAACCTGATGATACGCCCGATCTTTTACAGCCTTGATCTTTGTCGGAATTTCAGACATCGCCTTTTCCACATTACGTTTGCGGAATTTGGTGCCAAAATCATCCAAATGTTGATGAATATAGTGTTGAGCCTTAGCCACTTCTTTTTTGCGAAGCTGCATATTGTAGTCAGCCAAAGAACGAAGTTGTTCCATACCGATAAAAGTGGGCTGATATTTAGCAAGGATAGTGGGGGCAATGTCGCTTGGAACGGCTAAGTCGATAATAGGGAAGGTATGTTTTAGATTTTGGGTGAGTTGTAAGTAGGTTGCTTCCTCAATAATGGGTGCATTTGCACCTGTACAGGTAATCATTAAATCAATAGTTTGATTGTATGATTTTAATTCATTTAATGCGTAAAACTGTCCTTTGAGCTTTTTGGCTAAGTTTTTTCCATTCTCTTCGGAGCGATTGAAGACGGTGAAGTGCTGAAAACCGCTTTTGAGCAAAAACTTTGCCATCAATGAATTGGTTTGGCCTGCGCCAATGAGGACAATGTTTGGATTGGGTGGGAGAGGGAGTTCATGGAGCTTGCGGACGGCTAAAGAAACAACAGAGACCGCATTTTCCCCTATTTTGGTTTGGGTATAGACCTCTTTGGCAGTCACCACCGCTTTTTGGATCAATAGACGAATCGTATCACCTGTTAGCTTTTCTTTGTTGCAAAAATCATAGGCTTGACGGACTTGTCCCAATATTTCTCGCTCGCCAACGACCATAGAATCTACCGAAGAAGCCACATTTAAGACATGTTCTACGGCTTCTCGTCCTTGACGAATACAGGTTTTTTCGACAATTTTATCTAAAGAATGAGTGGGATTGGAATGAAATTGTAGGTAAGTCTGTTTGACCGTATCTTCCGTAACAGATATAGGAGTGACCATCAGGAATAAAATCCTGTTACAGGTGTTAAGGAAATAGAGTTCTTCAAGCCCTAGCTTTTCTTTGATGCTATGCAAATGCTCGCTCAATGATTGTGGAGAAGAGGCATCCGTTGGTAAGAGCTTACCGATATGATTGATGTTTATTTCCTTATGGGATAAACTTATAGTCCAAATGTTTTTCAATGCTGTATTACTGTACTTTTTTGCAAATTTAACGCAAAACTTAATGTATTGTTTTTTCAATTGTCATGGAAATGTCATAACCCATGACAAAAGCATGACAAAGTTTTTTAATTGTTTGGTTATCAGGTTTTTATGAGTAGTTGGTTTGTCATGTAACTTTGTGCTATTTCGTGAAATGTCGGCTATGGACGTTAGGGTGATGGGGACGAAAGGGACGTTTTCGGTTCAGTTTTTGATTTTGGGACGAAAGGGACGTTTCGGTTTTTGATTCAAAGACATCTCACTCCTCTCACTCAAACCAAAGAACCCAAAATAGGAGTTGTTTTAGATCGGGTCTGCTCGACAGATTGCCCAATAAAAAAGCCATCTTCTCCCTGTTTTTGGTAAAGTGGCATCAATATAAAGCCATCATAAGGGGAACGAACTTCGCCATTTTTATCGTATGCCAAAAGCTGTCCTTTGTGGATTTTCTGAAAGTTTTTAAAATTGGGCAACATCCTAAATTCATCGCTTTGCACAATGCCATGCCGATAAATAAACTTCACCAATCCAGGTTGATCTTTGCCTATATTAGACAATTGAAGGCGTTGATTTTGGAAATCAGGGATGTTGTGCGTGGCAATGCTTCCAATTTTATGTAGAGTCATCCAAATAGCCGCTTCCAATCGCTTAATAGACTGAGGATCATCGTGTTGTCCTGCTTCAATACCGAAAGCCGACATAGATTTTTGGGTAAAATAATGCAAGGTTGTTCCTTGTATGATATGTTCAACGCCCACTAGTGCAGGGATGCCCAAATTGGTGGCTAAGTCTTTGCTTCTAGGCGTGTTATTGGCGATGGCAAAAGGGAGGCTGTCTTGTGCTGACATGGTGTGCATGTCCATCAAAATAATGGGGAAATGAGGGGTTTGTTCGATCAATCGTTTGAACAAAATCAAAAGATTACGTTGTTGTATATCCTCATTATTCGTCAATTGCCGTTTAGGAATACTTTGCACATATTTAATTTGTTCATCCGTCCATTGACGATTAAGGTCTTTTTCAATAAAACGTTTTTTTTGTGCAATCGCAGGAAGATTTCCCCCAATACCAATGAGTTCTCCCAAGAAGTTGGGCGTATTGTTTTGAAGGTAGGCTAAGACCTCTTGAAAGGCGTGAAGCCCTGCATGTTCATTGCCATGAATACCAGCCAAGCAAATGAAAAGTGGGCCTTTTTTGTCTTGTGAATATCTTCCTAAAATATGTTTTTCTTGCATATATTCCATATTAAGCGGGCAAATATCGGGTTTTTATACCTAATTGTACGTTTTTTGCGGTGTATTTGTTGATTTTTTTACTGCTGGTGGTTTTAGTGCTGGTTGAGACTTGAGAAAATTCACGAATTTTCTTTATGGTTTTTCTTTTTGGAGCACTAGACAATGGTGAATTGTGAATGATGAATTATTAATGCGGTTCAGTCTGTATATTTTTATTAGGAGCGAAAGGTGGGTGCGTTGTCGTGGTGGGAAGTCTCGCTATCCGTTCTTATCACCAAGCTACCCGAACCCTTTTGCCAACGTTGTTTGGTGATACCACTCCTATCGAGGCTATTTTGGGAAGGTCGGAACTTCTTAGTGCCAGTAAACAGCTTTTTATGAGATAGCATTTCAAGAAGCAAAAAAGTTTTTTTAAATTCGTTTTTTCATCAAAATATATCAAATTGAATTTAGAAAAATTTATTCAGAATGCCCTTGAAGAAGACCTTAAAAATGAGGGCGATCATACGACTTTGGCTTCGATTCCAGCGAGAGCCAAAGACAAAGCCCGTTTGTTGGTCAAAGGCAAAGGAATCTTGGCAGGTGTCGAATTGGCACAGCATATTTTTCATGCAGTAGATCCTAAAATCAAAATGGAAGTGTTGATTCCTGATGGTTCAAAAATTAAAAAAGGGCAAATTGCTTTTTATGCAGAAGGAAAGTCTCGTTCGTTATTAACGGCTGAACGCTTGGTGTTGAATTGTATGCAAAGGATGTCGGGTATTGCGACTAAAACCAACCGATTTGTCCAAGAAATTAAGGGGACAAACGCTAAGGTTTTGGATACTCGTAAGACCACACCAGGTATGCGAGAGCTGGAAAAATGGGCGGTGCGTATCGGAGGCGGACACAATCATCGAATGGGTTTGTATGATATGATTATGCTTAAAGACAACCATGTTGATTTTTGTGGAGGCATAGAACAAGCCATTTTGAAAACCCGCAAATATTTGAAAAAGAATAAGTTAGACCTAAAGGTAGAAATTGAAACTCGTAGCTTGGATGAGGTGGAGCAAGTTTTAGCAGTTGGGCAGGTCGATAGAATTATGTTGGATAACTTTACTCCTGCCCGTATCAAAAAAGCCTTGAAGCTAATTGATGGGCGTTTTGAAACAGAAGCATCAGGTGGGATTACATTGGAGACGATCCGTAAGTATGCAGAAACAGGAGTCGATTATATTTCGGTAGGAGCCTTAACACACTCCTATAACAGTTTGGATTTGAGCTTAAAAGCGGTTTAAGTACCTAGACCTAAATAATCGACACATTTTATGAGGGTCTCTTTTTGAATAATACTGCGTTATTTTTTGCGCCAATAGCTCGGCTATTAGCTTAAAAAATGCCTTGTCTTATTAAAAAATAGCCTAGCTCAAAAATGACGATTATTTACGCATAGGTACTTAATCTGCTATTTAATAGACATTTTTTGTTAATAAACAAGCGATAACAGGAAAAAATACGCAAAGTATTATCTCTTTTAAAATGTTTTTCTTACATTGAGGAATGAAGGATATGTCATAAATGCTGGCATACTTTTCATTCCTTTTTTTATGGATCTTTTATTAAATATATGACTGTAAATAACGGTGCATAAATGCAATAGCTGATAACTGATGATTGCATTCATTGGTTGATTGCTATTTCTTTTTCATAAGAGTAGCTTCTATTCTGGTGCAAAGGAGTTGTATCTACAACCCAATAGCCCTGATAGGAGTGGTATCCCCTTTGTAGCACAAATTCATGAATTTGTGCTACAAAGGGGATGAGAACGGATAGCAGGACTTTCTGTTGCGATGAAAGATGAACCTTTCGCTCCTAAAAAAATACCTTCCTATATATCTCAAAGAACCATTTTTCCTTACTTCACTTGAGCTACACATTTTTGTTCTTTTTCTTAAGGTATTTGAAAACGACTTCTTTTCATACAAGACTATACTACTTACAACTAATACTACTATACTATATTTCTATAAACTAAATTAAATTACGTATGAAAAAATTGTTATTTTTCATTTGTTGTACCACCTTTCTGTGTTGGTGCAATGGAAATTTATTAGCTCAATGTCCCGTAGCGACAGCCTTTTCAACAGGAGATGCAGCACCTGTACCATGTGGACCAGCAGTCAATTTGAGTACTTGTCATTATGCAGGGGAGTATGGCACTTTTGTCATTTCTGCTGGAAATAATGAATCGTATTGTGTTTCGAGCAGTATTGCTTCTGATTTTTTGACTGTTTATGCTGAAGACCAAACAACCATTATTGGTACTGGTGTGGGAGATGGAACACTTTGTTTTACTGTAGATACGCTTGCACAAGGTAATACTATTTATGTTCAAATAAATACAGATGCTTCTTGTGGAACGGAAAGTTTGTGCCGTACACCAACGGTTTCGAATACTACCATATCTACTTGTGATTGTACGGTTGGAGGATATGTGGAAATGGTAGGATTTGCTTTTACAGATACACTTAATGCATATTGTGCATCTGATCCAGCAATAGGAGCAGCCCTAAATGATGATCCTGCCACCTTATATGTTCCGATTTCTGTTAACAGTCCACTGACCACTAGTTTTGATATTCAATTATTATCTGGTACAGGTTCTATTGCTTCTTCTACCACACCACCTGGTGTGCTGGGACAAGATCCGACATCGGCATTAGACACCGTTAATAATAACATTATTTTCTATGTTGTATTGACCGATGCAGATATCGCCAATGGAAATGTTACCTTACAATTTACAGACCGGAATAATACCAGTTGTGTTAAAACCTTTACGGTTGATGTAACAGGTTTGGATGCAGCGAAGACTTGTCCACCACCTGTTTGTGATTTAGCCAATATAGCAGCCCTGCCTATTTGTACAGGAGCCGATATGTTTGCTTTAGGAGTTACCTTTACAGGTACCGATGCAGATGGTTCTTATACCATTTCGGATAACCAAGGAACGGCACCTCTCGCCGGACAAGATACGACAGGAGTGGGCGGAACACCCATCTCTTATGGTTCTTATACCGCTGCTAGTTTACCCATTACTCTTTATGTAGCTAGTAGCAGTTCGGGAGCTTGTTTGGACTCTGTGACCGTTACTGCTGATCCAGCTTGTGTTGTCGGAGGAACTTGTGAATTGCCAGTTGTAGTTACAGATGGAGATTTGCCTTTTTGTGTAACAGGAGAGAATACTTCAAGTTATGGTGACGATTATGATGGAGCCGCAGGTGCTTGTGTGACGAGTACCAGTAATTATTTGGGCGGAGATGATTATGTGATAGCTTATACACCAGGATCAAATATGGTGGTCAATGTAGATTTGACGAATATAACAGATACTTATGCAGGCGTTTTTGTGTATGATGCTTGTCCTGATGCCGGAGGAACTTGTGTAGGAGGAGCATTGAATGGTAATGCAACTGCCGATTTGAATATTGCATCATTGGGCTTGATGGCAGGAACTACTTATTATATTGTAGTTTCGACTTGGCCAGCACCACAAACCACAGGTTTTGATTTGTGTATAACAGCTAATCTTTGTGATCTATCAGGAGTGAGTTTGACAGGTGTTTGTACAACCGATTCAACTTACAGTGTAGATGTAACTTTTGCAGGTACAGGAAGTGATTATACCATTAGTGACGGAACCAACACAATGATGGTAACAGCATCAGGAACCTATAATACTTTAGCTGATTTTGGTTGGGCTATTTATCAAGCAGATACAACGATTACGATAACAGATAATAGTCAACCAGCAGGTACGATGGGATGTTCACAAACAGTAAGTGTGACAGGTGTTGATTGTTCTTGTTTTGGTAATACTCCAGCCAATGATGAATGTGCGACTGCAGTTTCATTAACTACTGGTACTTCTTGTACAGGAACAGTTGGAACAACAGCTTGTTCAAGTGAATCTCAAGCAGGTTGTTTAGGCACAGCCAATGATGATGTTTGGTATTCTTTTGTAGCAGGAACAGTGGATCAAGATATAGAAATTACCAATACAGGAGGATCAACGGATATAGTTACAGAAGTATTTTCAGGTAGTTGTGGTAGTTTGACCCAGTTGGTTTGTCAAGATACTCCTAATTCACCCATTAACTTAACAGGTTTGACAGTTGGAGATACTTATTATTTGCGTATCTATACTTGGAGTAGTACATTGACCATTACGAGCGATTTTGAGGTTTGTGTATTGGATATTGTTTGTGATTTGGACAATTTTTCAGGAACTGTTGCTTGTTTAGATGGCACTAATTTAGGAGTAGATATTACTTTTACAGGAAGTGATCCAGATGGTTCTTATACTATTTCAGATAATATAGGGACAGCTCCGCTTGCAGGTCAAGATACAACAGGTTTGGGAGGACCGCCCATAAGTTATGGAAGTTATGTGACAGCAGATTTACCAGTAACGGTTTATGTAGCAAGTAATAGTGCAGCAAGTTGTGTAGATTCAATAGTTATAACTAGTAATCCTTGTGATGATATTTGTGTTAAGCCTATTTCTACTATGGAAGAATGTGTCATTGTTCCAGGTAATTATGATACTAATTTAAATTGTACAACTGATGTAGATTTAACAGGATTGGCTTTTCCAGGTACTTGTGTGGCAGTAAGTATTCAGGGAGAGACAGAGGCTTGTTGTGATTCAGTTTTTGTTACAGGAGTAGATACAAGTGGTATGATGGTAACTTATATGTTATCAGGAGTTATGGATTCGATAGTATATGTAGATGCCAATTCGCCTTTTTCCGTCAATTTTAATTCAGATGGATCTGTCAATAGACCTGATCCAATTTCTATTTGTTGGATGTTGATACCTGATTGTTTTACACCGCCTGTTTGTGATTTGAATAATCTTTCAGGAACTGTTGTCTGTTTAGATGGCACTAATTTAGGAGTAGATATTACTTTTACAGGAAGTGATCCAGATGGTTCTTATACTATTTCAGATAATATAGGGACAGCTCCGCTTGCAGGTCAAGATACAACAGGTTTGGGAGGACCGCCCATAAGTTATGGAAGTTATGTGACAGCAGATTTACCAGTAACGGTTTATGTAGCAAGTAATAGTGCAGCAAGTTGTGTAGATTCAATAGTTATAACTAGTAATCCTTGTGATGATATTTGTGTTAAGCCTATTTCTACTATGGAAGAATGTGTCATTGTTCCAGGTAATTATGATACTAATTTAAATTGTACAACTGATGTAGATTTAACAGGATTGGCTTTTCCAGGTACTTGTGTGGCAGTAAGTATTCAGGGAGAGACAGAGGCTTGTTGTGATTCAGTTTTTGTTACAGGAGTAGATACAAGTGGTATGATGGTAACTTATATGTTATCAGGAGTTATGGATTCGATAGTATATGTAGATGCCAATTCGCCTTTTTCCGTCAATTTTAATTCAGATGGATCTGTCAATAGACCTGATCCAATTTCTATTTGTTGGATGTTGATACCTAATTGTTTTACACCGCCTGCTTGTGATTTGAATAATGTATCTTTGACAGGTATGTGTACCACAGATTCAACTTATAGTGTAGATGTAACCTTTGCGGGTACAGGAAGTGATTATACCATAAGTGATGGAGTTAATTCAATGATGGTGACCGCATCAGGTACTTATAATACTTTTACTGACTTTGGATGGGCTGTTTATCAAGCTGATACCATGATCATTGTGACAGATAATAGTCAGCCTTTGGGTACAGATGGATGTTCAGATACATTGATGGTTTCAGCTTTAGATTGTTCTTGTTTTGGAAGTGAACCAGCGAATGATGAGTGCGCTACAGCCGTTTCATTAACGACAGGAACTTCTTGTACAGGAACTGTTGGAACGACTGTCTGTGCTAGTGAGTCACAAACGGGTTGTTTAGGAACAGCCAATGATGATGTTTGGTATTCTTTTGTAGCAGGTACTGTCGATCAAGATATAGAAATTACCAATACAGGAGGAACAACAGATATAGTGACAGAAGTATTTTCGGGTAGTTGTGGTAGCTTAACCCAGTTGGTTTGTCAAGATACTCCTAATTCGCCAATTAATTTAACAGGCTTAACAGTTGGAGATACTTATTATTTTCGTATTTATACTTGGAGTAGTTTAGCTACAACAACAACAGATTTTGAGGTTTGTGTTTTGGATATTGTTTGTGATTTAGCTAATGTAACAGCACTAGCAAATTGTACAGCAGCAGATATGTTTACTTTGGATATAGATTTTACAGGTACAGATATGGACGGGTCTTACACTGTTTCTGATAATCAAGGAACAGCACCATTATCAGGACAAGATACCTCAGGTGTGACAGGATATGGTACCTACAATATTCTTGATTTGCCTGTAACTGTGTATGTAGAAAGTAATAGCTCTATAGGTTGTATAGATTCTATTGTTGTAACTACGGTAGATTGTAGTTGTTTTGATGGTGCAGTAAATGATTTTTGTACAGGATCGATTCCATTGACAATTGGTTGTAATGGTCCAATGAGTAATGTGTGTGCTACAGGAAGTCTAGAGGATACTAGTGAGCCAGTAACTCCAACTTGCTTTAATGGAGGCAGTACCAATTCAGTTTGGTTTAGTTTTACAGGCAATGGCGGACAAACAACCTTATTCCCCTCTGGCATCAATCCAGCTACGATGGACACCATCACTGATAATTATGAAGGTGATTTAGAATTTGCTGTTTATGAGTCCGTTGATGGTACTTGTGGAACATTAACAGAAATAGATTGTAGTCAAGATGATGTAGGAGATCCTGGAGATTCTGCATTCCAACCAGAATATTCTTTCCTTTCTACAGCAGGAACAACTTACTATGTGATGGTAGATGGATATGGAACAACAGATCCCACAGGAAACTTCTATATGTGTTTTGATCAACAGACACCTCCTGCTTGTGATTTGAATAATATATCTTTGAAAGGTGTTTGTACAACAGATTCGACTTATAGTATAGATGTAACATTTTCGGGTACAGAAAGTGATTATACTATAAGTGATGGAGTCAATTCAATGATGGTCACAGCATCAGGTACCTATAATACCTTAGCTGATTTTGGGTGGACAATTTATGAATCAGATACGATGATAGTAGTTATTGATAATAGCCAACCTCTTGGTACAGATGGGTGTTCTGATACAATAATGATTTCAACACCAGACTGTTCATGTTTTGGTCAAGAGCCAGCTAATGACGAATGTGCTACAGCAGTTTCCTTGACTACAGGAACTTCTTGTACAGGTACTGTTGGAACAACAGTTTGTTCAAGTGAATCTCAAGCAGGTTGTTTAGGAACAGCTAATGATGATGTTTGGTATTCTTTTGTCGCAGGCACTGTTGATCAAGATATAGAAATTACTAATACAGGTGGAACCACAGATATAGTGACAGAAGTATTTTCGGGTAGTTGTGGTAGTTTGACTCAGTTGGTTTGTCAAGATACTCCTAATTCACCAATCAGTTTAACTGGTTTAACAGTTGGAGATACGTATTATTTCCGTATTTATACTTGGAGTAGTTTAGCTACAACAACAACAGATTTTGAGGTTTGTGTTTTGGATATTGTTTGTGATTTAGATAATGTAACAGCAGATGTTGTTTGTACAGGAGGTGGAAACTTTAATCTGGATATCGACTTTACAGGAACAGATGCAGATGGATCTTATACCGTTTCAGATAATCAAGGTACAGCTCCTTTAATAGGACAAGATACTTCGGGAGTTGTAGGATATGGAATGTACAATATTTCAGCTTTACCTGTCACGATTTATATAGAGAGCAGTAGTGCTGTGGGATGTCTTGATTCTGTAGTGGTAGCAGCAGCACCAGCATGTACACCAGGATCAACTTGTGATCTACCAGTTATAGTAACAGATGGAGATTTACCATTCTGTGTGACAGGAGAGAACACAGCTAGCTACGGGGATAATTATGATGGAGCCGCAGGAGCTTGTGTAACCAGTACCAGCAATTATTTAGGAGGAGATGATTATGTGATCGAATATACACCAACAACCACAATAAATGTAAATGTAGATGTTTTCAATTTGACAGATACTTATGCAGGCGTTTTTGTGTATGATGGTTGTCCTGATGCAGGAGCCACTTGTGTCGGAGGTGATCTGAATAGTAATTCAACAGATAATTTGGATGTATCAGGACTGATATTAACAGCAGGAACAACTTATTATATAGTTGTATCAACTTGGCCAGCTCCTCAAAGTACAGGTTTTGATTTATGTATTACTTCTCCAGTTTGTGATTTAAATAATGTTGAGGTAACAGGAAATTGTGAATCAATAGATTCTACAGATTATAGCATTACCATTAGTTTTGAGGGGTCTAGTACAGATTATACTATTACAGATGGAGTGAATACGACCGTGGTTTCCATAGCTGATACCTTTAATACTTTAGCTGATTTTGGGTGGGGAACTTATACAGGCGATACGATTATTACAATTATTGATAATAGTGCACCAGCAGGTTCTACAGGTTGTGATACTACCATAAATGTTACAGCACCTATTTGTCCAGATTGTTCTGTTTCAGTAGGTTCAAGTTCTACTGCAGCAGCGACTGTTTGTAGTGGAGAAACATTTGATATTAATTTAGGATCTTGTTTATTTGGAGCAGACGGAGCAGATGGATTTATATTGGTATTTGATTTAGATCCAACTACTATTCCAACTCAAGAGGAAATTTACGATGGTGTAACAGGAGGACCAGCCGATCCAGGTGATATAGTTTTTTTAGGAGATGAAGTAGCAGGTTGTACCAACTTTACTGCTATATCTTATAGCAATATAGGTTGTGATACTTTATCATTAACTCCTTACATTATGGCAGTAGATGCTGTCAATAATATTGTATTTCCAGATTGCCCAGTGGAGGGACCATTGTCGTCTTTCCAATTATTACCTACACCAGACTTTCCTACTCTAACATCTAATGGTGCTTGTGGATTTACGTTTACAGGTGGATGTAGTGCGGATGTTATGACCATTACAGGGGGAACATCAATGGGTTCAACAGTTATGGATGATGGTACAAATATGGTTACTTATATGCCAATGCCAGGTGATACAGCTACAACTGTGACTGTTTCTATTTCAAATGGACAAATGAGTGGTAGTGGTGCTTGTGTAGACGCTACTTATGATATTACCATTCCTGCTATTGATGCAGCGGATATTGTTTGCCCTGATACTCTTTGTTCTAATGATGCTGTCGCAACGATTACAGGGACACCTACACCTGATGACTTTGGTGCTATTAGCATTGATATTAACTTGGATCGTTATCCCAATGAGATGGGCTTTAAATTAATAGGATCAAGTGGATCCATTATTGATTCTGTAGCAACAGGAACTTTTACTGGAGCAGGGGCAGAAGGAACTATAATTTCTTATCCTATTTCATTGATTCCTCTATCAGAATGTCCGTTAACCCTCGAATGGTTAGATACTTATGGGGATGGACTACAAGATTCTTGTTTTGGCGATACAAATGGGGAAAATGGTTCTGTGACAGTTACAGATGCAACTAGCGGAGCTGTTTTATTTGGACCTATTACACCTGTAGGGGATGGACTTTGTGGATCAGGTTCTTTGACTTTAGAGACCTTTAATATCACTAGTTGTCCCGTAATACAGTTTTCTACTTCAGGTTCATTTAATACGTTAACAGGCTTAACTGATAATGGAGATGGAACAGCATCTTTTGATCCTGTTATGGTAGGTATTGCTAATCACCCAATTTCTTATACCTATACTGATGAGTGGGGATGTACATCAACGGCTAATTGTGATGTAGTAGTTGAAGATTGTAACCCTTGTCAAGTAACAGGACCCAGTATCAGTACTCAAAGTGACACCAATATTTGTTTGGGAGAAGGAGAAACCATTGATGTCAATATTGACGATGCGGGTACTGGAACCAATACACAATGGGTAATTACAGATGATAGTGGAGTGATATTAGCTTTACCAGCTAGTGGAACAGGTTTGAGTTTTGATACTGCACCAGCAGGAACTTGTTTAATTTGGTTAGCGAATTATGAAGATCTTACAGGAGCAACAGTTGGTAACAATGCAACAACAGACTTAATGGGATGTTATGCATTATCTAATTCAATAGCAGTAACAAGAGTAGAGGTGACAGCTCCGACCATTAGTACTCAAAGCAATACAACTATTTGTTTAGGTGAAGGACAAACAATAGATGCTGATGTAGATGATGCAGGTGTTGGAACCAATACACAATGGGTAATTACAGATGATAGTGGAGTGATATTAGCTTTACCAGCTAGTGGAACAGGTTTGAGTTTTGATACTGCACCAGCAGGAACTTGTCTAATTTGGTTAGCGAACTATGAAGATTTTACAGGTGCAACAGTTGGTAATAATGCAACAACAGACTTAATGGGATGTTATGCATTGTCTAATTCAATAGCTGTTACAAGAGTAGATGTAGAAGCAGACGCTGGTTTAGGAATGACTTTAACCTGTTCTGGTGATGTCAATGGTGGAGCCGTTACTTTAGATGGTTCTGGTTCAACAGCAGGTGCAATGTATGCTTGGACGGGACCAAATGGATATATGTCTTCTGATCTGAATCCAACAGTAACAGAAGCAGGAATGTACATACTCACAGTAACACTTAATGGCTGTTCTGATACAGATAATGTAATGGTGAATGCATTTGTAGCACCTTCTTGTGATGATGGTTGTGATTTGACAACTGATAGCTTTGATGAAAGTTCTTGTAATTGTATAAATGCAGTCCCCGATGTAGATGATGGTTGTCCTTTAACAACGGATTCGTTTGATGCGGCTAATTGCTTGATACTTAATACTCCACCAACTGTAGATGATGGTTGTCCTTTAACAACAGATTCATTTGATGCCGCTAATTGTATGATAGTAAACATGCCACCAGATGTAGATGATGGTTGTCCTTTAACAACGGATTCATTTGATGTTGCTAATTGTCTGATCGTAAATGAAGCTCCAAATCCAGATGATGGTTGTGATTTAACAATAGATAGTTATGATGCAACTAATTGTATGATCGTCAACTTACCACCAGATCCAAATGATGGTTGTGATTTAACAACGGATAGCTTTGATGCAGCCAACTGTATGATTATAAACGAAGCACCAAACGTAGATGATGGTTGTGATTTAACAACTGATAGCTTTGATATAACACTTTGTTTGATCATCAATGAAGCTCCTTCTTGTGATGATGGTGATTGTGGTACGATTGATTCATTTGATGCAGATAATTGTGTTTGTATTAATGATGCTAACTCAAGTTGTGATGATGGTTGTCCATTGACCAATGACTTCTATGATAATATAGCTTGTGAATGTGTATTTGAAGCTCCAGATGTAGATGACGGTTGTGATTTGACAACAGATTTCTTTGATGCAGCCAACTGTATGATTATTAATGCAGCACCAGATCCAAATGATGGTTGTGCTTTAACAACAGATTCATTTGATGCCGCCAATTGTATCATTATAAATGAAGTTCCAGATGTTGATGATGGATGTGATCTAACAACTGATAGCTTTGATTCAGCAAATTGTATAGTTGTAAATGCAGCACCAGATGTAGATGATGGTTGTGGTCTGACAACAGACTCATTTGATGCCACCAATTGTATGATTATAAATGAAGCACCAAGTCCAGATGATGGATGTGATCTAACAACAGACAATTTTGATGCCACCAATTGTATAATAATAAATGCAGCCCCAGATGTCGATGATGGATGTGATCTAACAACAGACTCATTTGATGCCGCCAACTGTATTATCTTAAATACGCCCCCAGATGTAGATGACAATTGTGCATTTACAAATGATATTTTTGATGCCGCCAATTGTGTGATAATTAATGAATCTAACTGTCCTATGGGTACTACTTTAAACGCTTCTTGCGAGTGTATTACGGATACAATATTGGGATGTGTTGATGAATGTGCAACCAATTATGATCCAGATGCAGATACAGATGATGGTTCTTGTGAGTATCCATCCTGTGATGATGGCTGTAATTTGACAACAGACTACTTAGACTTTACAACTTGTCAATGTGTTAATGAGGCCCCAAATGTAGATGATGGTTGTGATCTAACAACAGATAGCTTTGATTTTGCTAACTGTATGGTAGTAAATGCATCACCAGATGTGGATGATGGCTGTGACTTAACTACCGATAGTTTTGATGCTGCTAATTGTATGGTCCTTAATGTATCTACTTGCCCAATGGGAACATCATTAAGTACATCTTGTGAATGTATAACTGACCCTGTGCCAGGTTGTACCAACGAGTGTGCTACAAATTATAATCCAGATGCAAATGTAGAGGATGGAACTTGTATATTACCATCTTGTGATGATGGATGTGATTTAACAAGTGATAGCTTAAATCCAACAACTTGTGAATGTGAAAATCTTCCACCATCCGTAGATGATGGCTGTGATCTAACAACGGATAGCTTTGATGAAGCAAATTGTATGATTATAAACGCAGCCCCAGATGTCGATGATGGCTGTGATTTGACAACTGATAGTTTTGATGCTGCCAACTGTATGGTAATAAATGCAGCACCAGATGTGGATGATGGTTGTGAATTTACAGAAGATAGCTTTGATGCTACTAACTGTATGATTGTCAATACTCCTAACTGCCCAATGGGAAGTAGTTTTAATAGTGCAACTTGTGAATGTATAGAGGATGCTATATTAGGTTGTACGAATGAATGTGCTACAAACTATAATCCAATGGCAGATACGGATGATGGTTCTTGTGAATATCCATCTTGTGATGATGGATGTGACTTAACAACGGATAGCTTTGATTTTACAACTTGTGAGTGTGTAAATGCAGCCCCAGATGTCGATGATGGATGTGACTTAACAACGGATAGTTTTGATGCTGCGAACTGTATGGTAATAAATGCAACTCCAGACGTAGATGATGGCTGTGATTTGACAGCAGATAGTTTTGATGCAGCGAGTTGTATGATAGTAAATGCAGCACCAGATGTGGATGACGGCTGTGCATTAACAACAGATAGTTTTGATGCTGAAAACTGTATGATAATAAATGCAACTCCAGACGTAGATGATGGTTGTGATTTAACAGCAGATAGCTTTGACGCAGCAAACTGCATAATAGTAAACGCAGCCCCAGATGTAGATGATGACTGTGACTTAACAACGGATAGTTTTGATGCAGCGAATTGTATAATCGTAAACACACCACCCAATGTAGATGATGGATGTCCATTGA
>JAHDBB010000008.1:0-4020 GCA_020630635.1 Chitinophagales bacterium | reverse complement strand
GCGAATTGTATAATCGTAAACACACCACCCAATGTAGATGATGGATGTCCATTGACAACAGATAGTTTTGATGCGACTAACTGCATGATAATAAATGCAGCCCCAGATGTAGATGATGGTTGTGATTTAACCACCGATAGTTTTGATGCTGAAAATTGTATAATCGTCAATACACCACCAAGTGTAGATGATGGCTGTGACTTAACAACCGATAGTTTTGATTTTGGAAATTGTATGGTCGTAAATGCACCACCGAGTGTTGATGATGGCTGTGATTTAACTACTGATAGTTTTGATGCTGCCAATTGTATGGTAATAAATGCAGCACCAGACGTAGATGATGGTTGTGATTTAACTTTGGATAGTTTTAATGAAGCAGAATGTACAATTGTTAATTTAGAACCAGATCCAAATGATGGCTGTGACTTGACAACAGATTCATTCGATGCTGCCAATTGTATGATCATAAATGCAGCCCCAGATGTAGATGACGGTTGTTTCTTTACAGATGATGCTTTTGATGCTGAAACTTGTCAAATTACCCACGTTCCAAACGTAAGTTGTGATGATGGTGATTGTGGAACAATTGACTTTTTCGACTTTGATGCTTGTACTTGTGTCAATAGCCAAGATTTAGTATGTGATGATGGTTGTGATTTAACAGATGATAGTTACAATGAAACAACTTGCGAATGTGAATTTGTTTTAAATGTTTCTATTGATGATGGTTGTGATCTAACCAATGACTTCTTTGATGCCGCCAATTGTGTGGTCGTAAATCAGGCACCAAATGTAAACGATGGCTGTGCTTTAACAATGGATAGCTTTGATGCTGCCAATTGTGCGATTATCAATGAAGCACCAAATCCAGATGATGGCTGTGATTTAACAACCGACTCATTTGATGCAGATAATTGTGTAATTATCAACACACCACAAGGAGTAGATGATGGTTGTCCATTAACTGCCGATTCATTTGATGCTGCTACTTGTAGTATTACCAATTCAGCGCCAGAAGTAGATGATGGCTGTGATCTAACAGCCGATTCATTTGATGCAGATAATTGTATAGTAGTCAATGAACCAATGTGTAGTGACGGACAAAATTTTGATGTGGTAGCTTGTGAATGTACCGATCTTTGTGACTTTGGATGTACAGACCCATTAGCTTGTAACTACGATGATACAGCAACTTGTAACGATGACTCTTGTGACTATGCAGCTTGTGCAGGATGTACCAATCCAAGTGCTTGTAACTACGATGATACAGCCACAATAGATGATGGCAGTTGTGATTTAGGCAATACTTCTTGTATTGATCCTTGTAATCCATTAGCAGGTTGTACAGATGCAGGAGCTTGTAACTACAACCCAGATGCGTGTGTTGATGATGGAAGTTGTCAATTACCAGATGGATGTACCAACCCAGATGCTTGTAACTACGACTCAACAGCCGCTTGTGATGATGGAAGTTGTGAATTTGGAAATGCCGCTTGTAGCGATCCATGTATGCCAGTAAGTGGTTGTACAGATGCAGGAGCTTGTAATTATAATCCAGATGCGTGTGTTGATGATGGAAGTTGTCAATTACCAGACGGATGTACCAACCCAGATGCCTGTAACTATGACTCAACAGCCGTTTGTGATGATGGAAGTTGTGAATTTGGAAATGCCGCTTGTAGCGATCCATGTATGCCAATAAGTGGTTGTACAGATGCTGTTGCTTGTAACTACAACCCAGATGCTTGTATAGATGACGGAAGCTGTGAGTTCGGAAATAGCACTTGTGCTGATCCATGTGCTCCAGTAAGTGGTTGTACAGAGCCAACAGCCTGTAATTATAATCCAGATGCTTGCGAAGACGATGGAAGTTGTGATTACTCTTGCTATGGTTGTACGGATGAATGCGCTCCAAACTATAACCCAGATGCCACGATAGATGATGCAACTTGTGATGATGTATTATTAGGTTGTACGAATCCAGATGCTTGTAACTATGACTCATCAGCACTCTGTGACGATGGAAGTTGTGACTTTGGCAATACAGCTTGTAGTGATCCATGTGCGCCAGAAAGTGGCTGTACTGATGCAGGAGCTTGTAACTACAACCCAGACGCTTGTATAGAAGACGGAAGTTGCGATTATTCTTGCCTCACAGGTAGTTTAACCTCAATTGTCTTCGTTGATGCCAATGACAATGGCGTTTATGATGATGGGGAAGAAACCGTAGAAGGAGCCATTGTTTCTATCTCAGGAGCAGACGGATATGGCAATGTTGCCGTTACAGGAGCCGATGGTAGCTTTATGTTTGACGATGTACCAGTAGGAGATGCCCAAGTCGAAATTATCCTACCAGAAGGGTATCGTTTTGATGTAGGCATTACTCAAGCAAGTATTGCAGTCAATATCATTGCAGGAGACAACTTCTTAGGCAGCGCATTAGACACCGATGCAATACCAGTAGATGTGACACCAGCTTGTGACGACTTCATCGTAATTCCAAAAGTATTCTGTGATAACACAGCAGGAACTTATGAAATCCTCTTAACATTTGGAGGTGGAGGCGCAACCTCTACAGGGTACAACATCTTAGACAACACTACAGGAACGGTCATCAATAGTACGGAAAACAACATACTATTTGGTCCTTATGCAGTAGGTAGTGGATACTCATTCACCGTATCAGTAGCCAACAACCCAGACTGTTCTCAAACAGTCGGAACAGCAGTAGTTTCTTGTGCGGTAACAGCTATCGAATTATTGCGTTTTGACGGGGAAGTTCAAGAAGAAGGCAACCTATTAACTTGGGTAACAGCAAGTGAAATAGATGCTTCGTACTTTACGCTTGAGAAATCATTCGATGGAAGTCATTTCGAGGTCCTTAAAGATCTACCAGCAATGGGCAATAGCAATGTATCACAAAACTATGCTTTCTTAGATGAAAACATAACAACAGGTATAAGCTACTACCGATTGAAAGAAACAGATGTAGAAGGCAAAATACGTATCGTTTCAGAAGTAATTGCTTTAGAAAGAGCATCCGACTTTGAAATCATCAGCGTTATTCCTGTACCAGCCAATGACTATGTAACACTATCCTTCCAAACATTAGTAGCAGAAGCCATAGATATCAAAGTCATAGACGTAACAGGACGTACCATAGCCACTCAAACAACAGAGGCAACGATTGGTTTGAATCAATTGGTCTTAGACATAAGCAGTTATGCATCAGGTGCATACTTCATACAAATGACTGATGGAAGAACCGATGCCATTATCCGAATAGTGGTTGAATAGACAAAAGATGAATAAGGCTAATGATTAGCCAACAAGCCCTTACATACCATAGCGTGTGTAAGGGCTTTTTTTATGCCCATAATTCAGCAAACAGAAAGTTTTTTTGATTAGGAGCGAAAGGTCAAGTACTCCGTCGCAACAGCAAGTCCCGCTATTCGTTCTTATCGCCAAGCCACCCGAACCCTTTAGCCTACCCACTTTGGCGATACCACTACTATCGGGGCTAGATTACAATAGACACAACGTTCTGAGAACGTAGCAAAACGTGAACTCGGAGGCAACTCGTCTAAGCTTGCCAACATTATTGCCCTATTTACAACCAAAGAAAAAACGGGTCGCTTCAATCGGATTGCTACCCACGAAGAGAAGAGGCAATCCGATTGATAAAGAGAAAAAAGTTCCTTAATATAAATCAATCGGATTGCCCGTCCAAATGAAGCATAGCAATCCGATTGAAATGACAAGTTCTTTCTTGGATTACAATGAGGCAACTAGCAACTTTAGACGGGTAGCCAACTCGGAAATACAATAATTGATAATCAATAGATTATGATATGAAATGGTATCAAAAGATAAAAGCACGAACCGTCTCTCCCGCTGGCGGGAGAATTAAAGAGGGTGGACAAACTCCCCTTTTGGAAGGGGCTGGGGGATGGTCACAAAACACCCCGTAAAAATGCATTTCCTTATGATATTGAATTTAAAATAACTCCGAGTTCACGT
>JAHDBB010000380.1 GCA_020630635.1 Chitinophagales bacterium | reverse complement strand
AATAAATGTTCATTTTCTGCTTCAATATTTCTTAATCTACAGCGTTAAAAAGCCTCGTAATAGCCCTGCTATTCCTACGTTTTTCGCCTTGTAGCATTAAAAAATCTTTTTGCTGAAAGCTGTACATTTATTTCCTATCCATTCCTAAGTATTTTGACTCCGAAGAAATTAAGGACTTCGAGAGATATTTACAAGATTTAGGAGAGACTTATCTGGTTATTGAAGAACAAAATGAAGTGGTGGGTGGCGTAGGTTATCATATAAAGGAGGACGATCATTCTGGAAGAGTCAATTGGATATTTTTTCATCCCAATTTTACAGGAAAGGGCTTGGGAACAAAGGCTGTTGAGTATTGTATGCATCGGCTTCAAACTCATCCAAAAATAGAAAAACTGATCGTCAGAACGTCTCAACTGGCTTTCCAGTTTTTTGAAAAATTTGGCTATCAAATTGTCAAAATAGAAAAGGATTATTGGGGTGAAGGATTGGATTTGTATTTGATGGAAATTGACTTGGTGACTAGTGGCGAGTGACTGGTGGCGGGTGACAAGTGTTTTCGGTTTAGTGCGTGATTATTTTTTCGATTAATAAATGAGCAATCGTCCCTTTACGTCACTTCGTCCCAACATGTAAAAAATAAACAGTTCGTCACATCTTCTGGCAATCAGAAATCCCTACCTTAACCAAATAGCCCCGATAGGAGTGGTATTCGTGTGGAAGCGTTGGCTTAGGAAAACGTTGGCGACACGAATGAGAACGGATAGCGGGACTTTCTAACACGACGAAGCAAAAAAACTTTCGCTCCTAAAAAATCACTTGCCCTCCAAACAACTAACGACTTTGGACTAAAAAATGAACTAACGACACAAACCTTCCCATTCGCTCCTTGCTAAACGATAACCCCTATTCAATGCTTCCGTAAAGTCCTCACATGCACCTTCGATGTCCATCATGTTGGAACGGGCTAAACCTCTTTGATAATAGGCACTGGCACTGTTTGGTTCGAGTTCTAAATAACTGGTGTAGTAGTCAATGGCGGCTTCATGCTCGAAAAGCTGTACATTCATTTCGGCACATTTGAGGTGAGCAAACGCATACTTGGGACGAATCATCGCCAATCGTTCAAAATCTTGAAGGGCGTTTTCATAATCATTGTATTGTTCTAACCAAAGACTCCCTCGATTGGAATAGGCTTGCCAACAAGAGCTGTTGATATAGAGTGCTTTGGAGTAATCACGCAAGGCTCCTTCCCTATCGCCTCGACGACCTCTGACAATTCCTCGATTGTTGTATGCCTTATAATAATTGATGTCGATTTCTAAGCATTTATTGTAATTTTCTTCGGCAGTAATATTGTCACGAATAGACATAAACGCATTGCCTCGATAATTGTAAGCATCAATGTGTTGAGGGTCTAAAGCGATGGCAGCATCAAAACAAGGAATGGCTTCGGCTGGACGATTGAGGTGATATTGTTCCAAACAACGACCTTTGTAATAATGCGTATTGGCTGTTTGATAATTCAGTTTTAAGGCTTGATTCAAATCTTTTAGGCTG
This sequence comes from Chitinophagales bacterium, assembly GCA_020630635.1. Classification (GTDB taxonomy): domain Bacteria; phylum Bacteroidota; class Bacteroidia; order Chitinophagales; family UBA2359; genus JAHDBB01. Next base: position 4,829 of record JAHDBB010000380.1, on the reverse strand, counting down.
GTGGAATACTTGGCAATATTGTAGTAAACGATGCCTCGATAATGATAAGACTCTCCATTTTTGTTGTCTAAACGAATGGCTTCATTTAGATCTTTGAGTGCGCCTTCTTCATCGCCCGTCTTATAAGCAATCACGCCTCGTAAATGAAAGGCTTTGGCGTATTTTTTATGGTAGTAAATCGCTAAGTCTAAATCCTTGTAAGCACTAGAGTAGGTGCGTTTATTGAATTTGCAGACGGCTCGATGATAAAAGGCGGTGGGTTCTTGATTGTCAAGATCAATGTAGCGAGTCAAGTCCATGTGTCCCTTTTCATAATCTTCTCGCATAGTGCGACTGATTCCTCTTTGTAACAACGCTTGTCGATAGTTCGGGTTGATGTCTAAAGCAGTCGTCATGGCGGATTCACAAGATTGGTATTGTTCCAATCCAAAATGCCCTAAGCCTTTGTAATAATAGGCTTCTTCTTTCCCTATTTTGAGGGCTAATGCTTTGTCAATATCTCGAATACCTGATTGGTATTGTTTGGATTTGACTTGAAGGATGCCTCGTGTTAAGTAAGCGAGTCCATAATTGGGGTTTAAAGCAATGGCTTCATCAAAGTCTTTGAGTGCTTTGATATAAGCACCTTTGGAGTAATGGGCAAATCCTCGATTGTAAATTGCTTTGAGGTAATCAGGTTTTTGAGCTATCGCTACATCATAGTCTTCAATGGCTCCCTCATATTGCTTGAGTGCGAGTTTGGCATTACCTCTATTATAGTAAGCAATGGTATAGTTGGAGTCCATTGAAATGGCTTTGTCATACGCTACAATCGCTTTAGAATATTTGCCTTGCCCCGATAACTGATTTCCTTTATTATAATACCCTTCCTTGTCAATTTGTTGCAGATAAGGTGTACCTACAACATAAGCTAATCCAGTAGCTTGGAGCATCTGACTAGTCCATAAACTTCCTAAAAAACAAAGTATTCCTGTAAATGTATTCAATAATCCCCTGTTCATAAGACCCAAAGTTAGGTATTTGTGCAAAGATTTTCCATTAAAAAATGTTAAGGAACTAGAAAAAAGCTAAATGTCAAGTTTTTAGAAACAAATAAATCACTTCGCTTGCAAAACAATACCGATATTAACAGTCGGTTTGATAAACTTATTGCCCAATGATTGTTCGCTGTTGTAATTGATATTCCATTGGGTACGATCAATATTGAAATTGGCATTGGCTTTTACGCCCTTATCTGATATTTTGACTTTGGCAGGAAAAGTAATGCTATTGGTTGCCGCTAACATCTTCAAATTACCTGTAATGGTATGAGTCGCTCCTCGAAGTAGCGGTTTTTCACCATCTTGGGCTTTAAACGGCTCTACTTTGGTGATGGTAAAGGTAGCTGTTGGGTACTTTTCGCTTTTAAAAAAGTCGTCTGACATCAAATGTCCCGCAAGGTTGTTATTATTTTCCTCGTCCATATCCAATACCTTGACTGTACCCATATCCATCACAAATTCCCCCGCCAATATTTCATTTCCTGCTACTTTTAGACCACCTGATTTGATATTGATGGTTCCATTGTGTTGCTTAGTAGGTTTGGTCCCAATCCAAGAGATGATACTATTTTGGGTATCAACTGTCAGATTGCTGACAGGTAGATCCTTGACGGCTGATTTGGAAGTGGTCGTTGTCTCCTTTACAGCTTTGGCAGGTTCGATCTTTGCCTCATCACTTTTGGGTGCTTGGGCGCATCCCATGATGCCCAAAATCCCGAACACTATGGCCATTTTTAAGGTCATTAAATTTTTCATATTCTTATTTTTATGGTTTTTCAAAATTAGACAGTTTGGCATTTTAACTTTTTTTGTAATTTTTTTTAAAATATTTCCAAGTATTTAGGCGTTATATAACTAACTGATTACCAAACCGAAAGCGTCTTAAATAATTTAGCATTATTTTTACATACAATATCTATTTGGAGGCTGTGGCACGATTCTTGCTTTTAGTATAATCGCACAAGCTAATGTAAAAGTCACCCTCCTCAGACAACACAAAGCAACTATTCTCATTCACATTTCGTTTTGGTATTAATTAGTTAAAAGGCTGGTCAAGGACAACTAGGCATTTGTATGTCTGTAACCCTTGTTGAACCAAATTGTTTAACTCATGGAGTGATTTAATCTTCATTAGCATTCCAAATTATAAAATTTTTAAAGAGAAAATGACTTTTTCTAACATAAAAACTAAGATGGAAACCCATAATGTCCAAGCTTTTCGTACAAAGCTGGCTGGTTTATCCTTATTGTTGGTTTTTATGGTGGGAATTAACTTCTTCATTTACTCTCAAAAATACGATTCTACCACTACTTCCCCCTCTATAGTCCATACTGAATCGGATTTACACGAGCAGCCGACTAATGAAAGTGCATCTATTGCACAAAAAATCGAGAAGTTACCGTTGTAATCTACAACGAATTAATTACCGCCATACAAAACTAACGCTCAATCGGGCAATTACCCAATACCTTTTTGTATTTCAATTCATATTCTTATTAGCGAATAAAACAACTATCTTTTCATTCTATATTTTTTAGGAGCGAATGGATATTGCTTCGTCACAACGGAAAGTCCCGCTATTCGTTCTTATGAATACTGCAAATATGACATTTTTTGAAAAAATGTCATATTCCGCATTCATACCACTACTATCGGGGCTAATTTGTTAGGGACATCCACTTTGGAGTTCTGTATTTTCTATATGAGATTACAAACCATCCAACCATAGACTAACTATCTTACCTTTTTCACAATTTAATTTCATTACTCCCATTTCTTTTTACTAAATTCGTGGCTATATGAATTATTTATATGCCACCAATTTATCTAAGAGTTATGGAGATCAAGATTTATTTCTAGATGTCACCCTTAGTATCAACAAAGGGCAGAAAGTTGCGTTGATTGCTCGCAATGGTTCTGGCAAAACCTCTTTGCTTCGGATCGTTGCAGGTTTGGAGTCTCCTGACGCTGGAAAGGTCATCCTACATCCCAATATTTCGATAGGCTTTTTGGAACAAGAAACCCATCTTAACGAACACTTGAGTGTCAAAGATGCGGTATTTTTGTCAGATAACCCCGTTTTTGAGCTTATTCGAGAATATGAAGCAGCATTGGCGAAGCAACAAAATGATGACTCGCCAGAACTCCAAGCAAAGGTAGAAGCCTTGATGGAGCAAATGGACATCAACAATGCTTGGGATTACGAGTTTCGTATCAACGAAGTCTTATCTAAACTCAACCTCGCACATTTAGACCAATCCGTTGGTCAACTTTCGGGTGGTCAACGCAAACGGATCGCCCTCGCCTCTGTATTGATACAAGAACCCGATTTTATCATATTGGACGAGCCAACCAACCATTTGGATATTGGCATGATCGAATGGTTAGAACAATATCTTTCTTCTAAAAATCTCACCCTTTTAGTGGTTACCCACGATAGATATTTTTTGGACAAGGTTTGCGATGAAATCGTTGAAATTGATGCGGGTAAATCTTATAAATATAAGGGCGGATATTCTTACTTTCTGGAGAAGAAAGATGAACGTATGATGAATCAAGCGGCACAAGTGGAAACAGCTCAAACCATGATGAAAAAGGAGCTGGAATGGATGCGTCGCAGTCCAAAAGCCAGAGGAACCAAAGCCAAAGCACGTAAAGAGTCTTTCTATAAGATAGAGGCAAAAGCAAAAGAAAAAAATAGTGATGACAATGTACAGTTAGATTTCAAGTCCACTTATATTGGTAAAAAAATAGTTGAGTTTGAGTACATCAACAAAAGCTATGGTGATTTAGAGCTGATAAAAGACTTTCACTACAAATTTAAAAGATACGACAGGATTGGTATTGTCGGGAACAATGGAACAGGCAAAACGACTTTTATTAGAATGATGGTTGGAGAAGAACAACCCACTACCGGTAACGTAGTCGTTGGTCAAACGGTTAACTTTGGCTTTTTTCGACAAGAATCGGCTGAACTACAAGAAGACAAACGGGTGATTGAAATGGTGAGAGAAGTAGCGGATTTTATTGTTTTGAGCGATGGACGCAAAATGACGGCTTTGCAATTGCTCCTTCGTTTTATGTTTCCCAAAGAAACCCATTTTAAGTATGTATCAGTATTGAGTGGTGGAGAACGAAGACGTTTACAACTCTTGATGGTTTTAATGAAAAATCCCAATTTCTTGATTTTGGATGAGCCGACCAATGATTTGGATTTGGCGACCCTCAATGTGTTGGAAGATTTCTTGGCAGAGTTTGGCGGATGTTTGGTAGTGGTGACGCACGATAGGTATTTTATGGATCGACTGGTGGATCATCTTTTTGTTTTTGAAGGCAATGGAAAAATACGAGACTTTCCTGGTAACTATACGGATTATCGTATACAACGGGAAAAGGAACTAAAGGCGGAACGTTTGGCGGCAGCGGAACAGGCTAAACCTAAAAAAGAACGGGTGAAACAAGATCAACCTAAAACCAAGTTATCTTATAATGAGAAGCGTGAGTTTGAGGCATTGGAGGGTGAAATTGAGGTATTGGAAGTGGAAAAGGCAGAGTTGGAAAAGAAATTGTCTAGTGGTGAGGCGACTTCTCAAGAAATTATGGACTGGTCTGTGCGTTTGGGTAAGGTGGTGGAAGATATTGAGAAAAAATCGGATCGGTGGTTGGAGTTGAGTGAGTATGTTTAAACTTTGGTGACTGGTGACGGGTGACTGGTGACAAGTGGCGGTGATGAGTCAATGGTCAATGGTCAATGGTCAATGGTCAATGGTCAATGGTCAATGGTCAAT
>JAHDBB010000007.1:5325-35852 GCA_020630635.1 Chitinophagales bacterium | reverse complement strand
GACCTTGACAGTCGGCTGCATTGAATAATCCGTCTCCGTTAATATCTTCGTTTGGGTCTTGTCCACCGTTTTCGTTTAAGTCCCAACAGTTTAAGCCTGCTCCGCTTTGGCAATCGGCTGTGTTGAATACTCCGTTTCCATCTGTGTCTTCGGCTGGATCATTTATACCATCATTGTTTAAATCCCAGCAGTTTAAACCAATTGTACCTTGGCAATCTGTTGCATCAAAGTTGCCATCTCCATTGGTGTCTTCTATTGGATCATCCATTTCATTTCCATTCGTGTCCCAACAGTTGATGCCGTTTGTGCCTGTTCCACCACCTTGACAATCTTCTCCTGTAAAAGCACCATCCCCATTGGTATCTTCTACTGGATCATTTATGCCATCTCCATTGGTATCCCAACAACTGACACCATCACTTCCTTGTGGTCCTGCTGGTCCTGTAGCTCCCTCTGGTCCTTGACAATCTAAATTGTTAAAATTGCCATCTCCATTGGTATCTTCGGCTGGATCTTGAAGACCGTTTCCATTGGCATCCCAACAGTTTAAGCCTCCACTTCCACCTGTAGCTAAGTCGCTTAAATCTACGGGTGTGGCATTGTCATTATTGGTAATGATGAGGATGTTTGTGGCAGGATCGTAGTCGAGGTCTTGTAACTCGTTGGTGGGATCACCATCGTTGTCGATGACGGGAATGGGTCGCCATATTATGCCGTCCCAATAGTAGAATATTTCGTCGTCGTTGTCGAAGACTAGCATTCCTTTTTCGACTAATCCCATACCTGCTCCTAATGTGTTTCTTTGGGCAGTAGTTAGTCGGGGAATTAGTAAACCTTTGTCGTTTGAGTTTATTTCTAAAACGGCGTTGGGATTGGGAGTTGTTGTACCAATCCCTACGTTGTTTTGGGCTTTTATAACGATGCTGGTACTCAATAGTATGGTACAGAAAAGTATAAATTGTCTCAGTTGGTTCATGTTTTATTCAGTTGTTTTATATGCGATACGCTATAGGAGATTAATCGTAAATATGCGATAATTGTGATAAAAGATACTACGGGAAAATTATGGGTTGAGGTGTTTTCGAAAGGATTTGTGAATCCTCCCTCTTTTATTCTCCCTCCAGAGGGAGATATAGTTCGTGCTTTTTAGCTTGTCCCATTATTTTTCTGTACGATAAAAGATAAATCGTGATTTATCTCTACAATCGGTGTGAAAGATTATGGATTAATGCAGGATGTTTTGTGAATCCTCCCTCTTTTATTCTCCCTCCAGAGGGAGATATGGTTCGTGTTTCCATTTTTTTCTACCATAAAAGGTTGAGGTGTTTTCACAGGGGATTTGTGAATCCTCCTTCTTTTATTCTCCTTCCAGAGGGAGATATGGTTCGTGTTTCTATTTTTTCTCTACCATAAAAGGTTGAGGTGTTTTCGCAGGGTTTTGTGATTCCTCCCTCTTTTATTCTCCCTCCAGAGGGAGACACGGTTCGTGCTTTTATCTTTCTATTCGATTTTATATCATAATCTATTGATTATCAATAATTCTGGTTCCGAGTTCACGTTTATAAGGGGTTATTGCCTTAACCAACTAGACCCGATAGTAGTGGTATCACCGCATTGGCTTGGCACTATAAGTCGAAAAGACTTGTGGTATGGCTTGGCTGCGGTGGTAAGAACGGATAGCGGGGAGACCCGTTGCGATGAAAGAGTAATAACCGTTCTCTCCTAATATTATTTCTATTTAAAAGTCCAGTTGTGAATCCTCCCTCTTTTATTCTCCCTCCAGAGGGAGACACGGTTCGGGCTTTTTATTTTTTTATAAAAAGAAATTTAACGGCTCATTTGGAAATCCTCCCTCTTTTATTCTCTCGGAACGCCGAACCGCTCCAAGGGAGACACAGTTCGGGCTTTTCATTTATGAATCCTCCCTCTTTTATTCTCTCGGAACGTCGAACCGCTCCAAAGGAGACACGGTTCATAAGGGATAATAATTATTTTGCATTAAAATAGCAGAAAATTCCTTTGAAAAATGGATTGGAATTTTCTGCTAGTTTGTATATCAAGATTAACCATGTATTATCTACATAAGGGCAAACTATTTTTCGAGTTCGAAAGTCAAAAAGACTTTCCTGCTATATAACCACAAGTCAAAAAGACTTGCGGGATTGAGTAAAATTGAGGAGTTAGGTCAATTTTTGAGAAATCTAAAATTAAAATACCTTTATGTATAGATCAATCATGGGTAGGAAATAAATCGTGATTTATCTCTACACACGGTTGGGTTATTCTTTGATGACTTTGAGTGTCTCTACTTTGTTGTTGGTGACGAGTTTGATGATGTAGTGGGCGGCTGTGTAGCTTCTCATATCTATGTTGAGGGTGTTTTGACCGACTGCTAAGTTGTGTTGGTCTTGTGCTATTAAGCGTCCTGCTATATCGTAAACTTCTGTCATTATTTCCATGTCTTCGGGCGATTGTACTAAGATGTTGAATTGACCGTCTGTTGGATTTGGATAAGCATTTATTACGTCAAAGACTGCTTGATCTGCTGTGCGTTGTAAAGCAATGACTTTGGCTGCTTGTTCTGTCTTTCCATCAAAATCGGTCTGTAGTAATCTGTAGTAGCTTATGCCTAATGGCGCATCTTCATCTAATAAGTTGTAGTGTAAGACACTGTTGCTATTACCTGCACCATCTTTTGTGCCAATCGGTGTAAAGTGTGATCCGTCTAATGAACGTTCAATGGTGAAATAGTCATTGCTTTGTTCGGAAGCAGTGATCCACTTTAAGAGGTTGCCTTCTTCTAATACAGTTCCAGTGAACTCAACTAAGCTGATTGGTAGTGGTATTAGACAAACGTTGGAATCGGCAACTTCTGTATTTGTACACATCAATTGATCTGTGACTGTGAAGGTGTATTGTAAATCGTAAGACAAGTCTTCAAAGATGACTAAGTTGTCTTCTATCGGTTGTGTGAAACTTCCAGAAAGTTGATAGCCTCCTTCTCCTGTCAGTTCAGGAATACCTCCGCTTAATTCTATTATTAAGTCGTAGGTTTCGGTGGTATCGTTACAAACTGGCGTTAGGTCTATATCTATTTCTTCTAAGAAGAAGACCGCAATGGCTTCTGGTGCAAATGGATCGGAAATGATGGTACAAGGTGCGTCGTAGTTGCTACCAAATGGTATCTGTAAGATGGCAGCAGAAATATAAATGGCTGTATTTGTTGGTATTGAACCATCATTCGGGAATACACCGTCTAAACTTACTGCAACGACTGATCCTTTTACGTCATCTCTGTCTGTGTACATAATGAAGCCTGTTTCATATCCTTCGTCGAATAAACCGAATTCGGCTGCTACTACCAATTCATCTCCAAAGCAAATGAATTCTTGGGTGATGGTTGGGTTACTTAGTAAAGAGGCGCAGTCTAAACAAGTTGCTACTCCTGATACGGATTCGACGCAAGTTGCATTGTCTGCATCAATTACATTAATTGTCCATTCGATATTGGGGAATGGTCCGAATGTGTAACTTCCTGCCACTAATCCCATTATTTCTGTTCCGTAGTTATCGTTGGCATTGTATAAGCCAGGACCTTCAATGACTATTGTTACATATTCGCCTAATGTATCTACACATTCCGCTGTACTTGCAACTGTAAATGGATTACAAGGTGGTGGTCCAATTTCACAACCAGAATCTCCTGTTAGGTTTACACTACATAATGCATCATCATCAAGTGTAACTGTTACATTGTAGATGTCTGATACTAATGGACCTAATATGATGTCTCCACTTGCATATCCTGAAACTGGAATATTTTCTCCATCGTCAATGGTGAATAATCCAGGTGCATCTACTGTTAGTGTTAAGAAATAACCTGAACTGTTTATACAATTTACAGTTGGTAGCACTGTGATTTCACAACCTGTTGAACAATCTTTGAGACCTGTCATTATTTCAAAACAGTCTAAATTGTTTTCGTCTGCAACGATTATTTGATAGTTTGGATCTGTATATGGTCCTAAAATCAATGTTCCTGCAATTTGACCTGTCATTGGTGGATTGATTCCATCATTGATTGTGTAAGTACTTGTACCACCTAAAATTAAAGTGACATTATAAGTCGTTGCATCTATACAATCGGCTGTGCTTCCTGCTAGGGATAGGTTACAAATCGGTTCAACTGAACAATCTTTGGTTCCAGATAAACTTTGGAAACAGTTTGGATTGTCCTCGCTGGTTATTAGAATAGTGTACGTTCCATTTGGATAAGGACCGATATTGATAATACCAGCCGTTTGTCCAGTTAATGGAGGATTGATTCCATCATTTATGGTATATGTTCCTGTTCCTGATAAGGCAATTTCAACGCTGTAGCCTGTTTCATCTACACAATTGATTGTCCCTCCTGCTATTAAGTCACAACTTACTGGATCATCTGGGCAAGTTTTGATTCCTGATACTGTTCTTAAACAGGTTGCATTGAATTCATCAACTACAGTAATGCTGTATGGTCCAGAAGGTAATGGACCTAATGTTATGAAACCAGCCGTTTGTCCAGTAAGTGGTGGATTGACTCCATCGTTGACTGTGTAAATACCTGTTCCTGAAATCTCTAAAATCACATTGAATTCTGTATCATTTATACAATCATTGAATGTGGCAATTGTCAAGTCACATTCTCCATTGGCACAGTCTTGAATACCAGATTTTGTTTGGAAGCAATTTTCTACTAGCTCGCTGGAAACTGTAATGTTGTATGGTCCATTTGCATACGGACCTAACTCAATGGTTCCTGCTATTTGTCCAGTTAATGGAGGATTGATTCCATCGTTTATTGTATAGGTTCCAGATCCCGTTAATGTCATTGTAATTCCATAATTCAATTGATCTATACAGTTGGGTAATAAATCAAAGTTAAGATCACAAACTGGCTCGTCTGAACAATCTAAAGCTCCTGCGAGTGTTAGTGTACAATTGACATCTGTTTCTTTGGTGACCGTTATATTATAGAATCCATCTGGTAATGGTCCCACTTGAATGATCCCTGCTACTTGATTGGTTAATGGTGGATTGACTCCATCATTTATTACGTATGTTCCTGTTCCTGTTAATTCTAAGTTGATCAAGTAAGTTGTTCCATTAAGACAATTGACTGTTGGATTAATTGCCAAATCACATACTTCAGGAGTTGGTGTACAGTCTCTAAATCCACTTTGAGATTGGAAACATGCTCCAAAGTTTTCGTCTGTTACCACTAAACTAAATCCACCATTTGGATAAGGACCTACGGTGTATATTCCTGCTGTTAGTCCTGTTATTGGAGGATTGATTCCGTCTTCTAATGTGTAGAGACTCGAACCTGTGATAGTGACTGCTATCTCGTAGTTGTTTTCATCCACACAAAGAGTTGTAGCATCAAAGGCTAAATCGCAAACAGGAGGTTCACCTTCACATAGATATGTTCCTGATATTGCTTCAAAACATAGGTCGCTATTTTCTTCAACAACTATGATGTTGTATGCACCTTCTGGTAATGGTCCTACCACAACTGTTCCTGCGGTTTGTCCTTCGATATTTGGATTGACCTCGTCAACGATTGTATAAGTACCACTTCCTTCTATTGTTAATGTCACTAATATTTCCTCAAAATTGAAACAAGAAACTTCAGTTGTTACTTCTAAATCACATAATTGACCAGAGCAGTCTTGAACACCTGAAATAGTTTGAATACAATCGGGTAAGTTCTCGTCTGTTACTGTAACTGTATAAACAATTTGTGTTTCGACTGGTAATGTGTAAGTTCCTGCTGTTAATCCTGTCAATGGTGGATTCAAGTTGTCTTCTAATGTGTAAACACCAGAGCCTGTAATCGTAACTTGTAATTCGTAGGCTGAATCATCTATACAAACACCTTCGATATTTACATTGAGATCACAAGTTGGTTCTGGATCTTCACAAATATTGATACCAGTCACCCCTTGAAAACAACTTGCTTGCATTTCATCTGTTACTAGTAAATTGTATGCCCCTTCTGGGAGTGGTCCTACTATTACTGTTCCTGCTGTTTGTCCAGTGAGTGGTGGATTGACTCCATCATCAATGGTATATGTACCTGAACCTGTAATATTGATTTCTAAGTTAAATTGATCTTGATTTAAACAAATTGGTGTTGTTTCTATTGCTAAATCACAAACAGGACCACCCGTCGAACAGTCGGCACTTCCGTTAATTGTTTCAGAACAGAAAAAGTCTATGTCACTCACAACTCCAATAAAATAGGAACCATTTGGATAAGGACCCAATGTGTAACTTCCTGCAATTAATCCAGTTAATGTAGGATTGACTCCATCATCAATGGTATATGTACCTGTACCAATTAAATTGACTTGGACATTGTAAGAGTTTTCATCTAAACATATAATATTTGTTGTCACTTCAATATCACAAACTGGTTCGTCTGTACAATCACTTGTACCACTAAAGGATTTAATACAGTTTGCGACAGCATCATCACTTATTACAATATTGTAAGTTTCTCCTTCTGTATATGGTCCTACTGTGTATGTTCCAGCAGATAAACCTATTAGAGTTTGGTCACCAGAAATTGAGTAGGTATTGTTTCCTGTTATCTCAATTATTAAATTGAAGTTTGTTTCATCTTGACAAATAGGAATAACTTCAGCATCAAAATTGCATGTTCCTTCTGTTTCACATTGAGAAGTACCTCCACTAATTTGGATACAATTTGCAAGCTGTTCGCTGCTTACTGCTACTTCATAATTTAAATCTGTAAAGTTTTCTAGAACATACGTTCCTGCTGGTTGTCCAATTAATAATGTTTCACCTGTCACATTGTTGGCAACTGTAAATGTTCCTGTACCTTCAATTGTTGCAATTACACTATATACTTGACCTATTATGCAGATTGATTCTGTTGAAATATTGAGATCACAAACTGGATTATCAGGACAATCACCTGTACCGCTTAATGTTTGAACACAATTTTCAATAACTTCATCTACAATGGTAATATTGTAGTTTCCTTCTGGGTAAGTTCCTAAATTAATTGTTCCTGCTGTTTGTCCTATTAATGGAGGATTGATACCATCACTGATTGTATAGATACTATTTCCTTCTAATTGAACAACTAACTCATAATTAGATTCATCAATACAAACTGTCGCTGCTTGTGCAGATAAGTTGCAAACAGGACCACCGCCTCCACATTCAGGTGTATTGGCTATGGCTTCTACACAATCTTCATTGTCATTTCCAACTAATACTGCATAAAATCCTGCTTGTTCAACATTATATGGTCCCAAGTTGTAAGTTCCTGCTGTAATACCCTCTAAAGTTATCGTTTCGGTATTGTCATTGTATTCTAAGTTGTAAACTCCACTTCCTTCTACAATGACTTCTAATTCGTATGTATTGCTATTTATACAATTCTCAATAACACTTATACTTAAATCACATTCTTGTGAGGTAACACAGCTATTGGTTCCTGTTATAATTTGTGGACATTCTACACCAATTGGAGTAATTGTAATAGCATATCCTTCATTATTGTAGGGTCCTAGTGTATAAATGCCTTCTAATGCTTCTATTGAAGTAAAGCCATCATCAATTATGTAAGTCGCTACTCCGTCAAGGAATAATTCAATATTGTATTGTCCGTCCTCCAAACAAATCACTTGTGCATTTACTTCAAAGTTACAAAGTGGTTCATCGCATTGTTGAACTCCTACATAATTGTTTGTACATCCATCAATATTTGTGTCAGATATTGAAACTATATAATCTTGTCCTGTAAATGGTCCTAAGATATAACTTCCTGTGCTTACTCCCTCTAATAAATCCCCTGCATTGGTTGTCACTTCATATGTTCCTGATGACTCGATGATTAATTCAATAGAATAACTTGAACCATCTGGTAAGCAGTTGATTTGTATGTCTGTGTTAATATCACAAACTGGTGGTTCATCACCACATATTTCGGTTGCTAAAACTGCATCTAAACAATTTTCATTATTTATATCCAAAGCAATAACATCAAATACTCCATCTCCTTCTAACTCTACAATATAAGTTCCTGCTGTTGCAGAGAACTCAGGGAAATTAGTGTCATCATTAAAATCAGAGAAGACCATATATTCACTAGTACCTGTTATAATTATTTCTAAAGTAAGGAAACCATTTTCTTGGCAAGTTGGAGTCACTTCAATATTAAGATCACATGGTCCGCCACCACCTTGACAATTTTGTGCACCAGAAACGCTTTGTGTACAATTAGGATTACTTTCACTTGTAATTGTGATATTGTACTCTCCAAAATAAGGACCTGTAGTATAGCTTCCTGCTGTTATTCCTATTTGTGTTGGGTTAATTCCGTCTTCTATAATGTAAGTATCAGAACCTGTGAGTTCAATATTTAGTATGTAAGAAATAGAATCAAGACATTCAGGAATTGCCGTAAAGTTGAGATCACAAGTTGGTGCTTCACAATTGATATTTCCTTGTCTCAGTACAGAACAATTTTCATTATTTATGTCAGTTGCTTCTAGAATATAATTATAAGAAGCGATACCTAATTCCCCTCCTACTTCATAAGTCCCAGCAGTTAAATTTTCATATAGATAATTTTCTCCTGATGCTGTAAATACAAGGTTATAAGTTGATGTTCCTGTTATAAGTACTTCTAAGATTCCATTGTTATTTATACAGACTGGCTCAACATCAACTGCTAAATTACAGGTATTGCCTCCACCACTACAATCACTAACCCCTATTAGATTTTGACTGCAAATTGCATTGGTTGTACTAGTTATCGTAATATCATAGGTTAAATCTGTATAAGGACCAATAGTTGTTGATCCAGCATTTATGGTTATTATAGGATTTATTCCATCGTCTATAAAGAAAGGACCTGTTCCTGTAATATCTAATGTGATATTGTAGACATTTCCTTCACAGGTTGCAATTGCAGTTGCATTTAAATCACAAATTGGTGGGTCTTCGCATACTTGATTTCCTCCGATAAGCTGGAAACAATCCGTACTATTTTGATCTTGAATGCTTATATTAAATTCGCCTTCTGTGTAATTTCCAAGATTAATCACTCCAGCAGTTTGATCTGTTAAAGATGTTAAATCATTGATAACAATCGTATAAAGACTACTTCCTTGTAAGTCTAAGTTTAATTGAATTTGTGTTTCATTTATACATAATGCCTCCACATTAGCACTTAAATCACAATCAGCAGTACAAGCAGCATTTCCTTCTGTAAACTGTGTACAACCTTCCAATACTATGTCGGTTGCTTCTACTGAGTAGATGGGTTCATCGAAAGGACCATAGGTATAAGTTCCTGCAACTACTAAGTTATTGACTTCATTAACATTTAGATTGTAAGAACTACTTCCTGTTATTGTAACAATTAATTCATAGTTATTATCTTCTAAGCAATTAGAATTAGCATCTAAACTTAAATCACAAATAGGAGGTTCAATTCCATCACATTCAAAAGTTTGTCCAAAGAACTGCAAACAAGCATCAAGATTTTCATCTGTTACCTCTATAAAAGAATATCCTGTTGGATGAACTCCTAAATCAATAATGCCTGCTGTTTGTCCAGTAGTGATTATATCATTCACATTAACAATATAACTACTACTTCCCTCAATGATGAGTGTCAATTGTACTTCATCTTCATTTATACAAGTTTCTTCTACTTCAATTGTTAAATCACAATCAGGATTACACCATTCTATTTGTGTATTATAAACACTGCAATCTTGGTCTACAACACTTGTAATAGTTGCATCAAATCCTGCCCCTGCTCCTACAAATTGGAATGGAAATTCAAAGTAATAGTTTCCTGGTGCTATATTAGTTTCTTCTATCGTTTCATTTCCTGGCGTGTTGATTACAATATTGGCATTACTAGAGCCTGTTATAAGAACTTCTAAACCAAAAACTTCTTCGTTTACACAGATAATATCTATATCAGCATCTAAATCGCATACAAAAGGTGGAGTATCTTCACAGTCTTGATTTCCTCCTATAAATTGGAAACAGTCTGGACTATTTATATCTATTATGTCAACAAAATAATCACCTTCTGTTTGGGTTCCTAAAGAATATGTACCTGCTTCTACTCCAAATATTGATCCTGCACTTGTATTAATGTCATAATTGCTACTTCCATCTAAAATAATATTTAGTTCAAATTCATCTTCATTTAAACAAGTCGTTGCCACACTAGCATTTAAATCACAATCTGTTGTACATCCAGCATTAGCTTCTGTGAATTGGTAACAATCCCCATCTAAAGTGAACATTTCGATGAAATAGAAATCATCAAAATAAGGACCAAAGGTATAAGTTCCTGCTGTAACTGTTGCATCCTCAAATGGAGTAAATAAGAAGTATGTATCACTACCTTCTACTGTTACTATTAATTCATAAGAACCATCATCTAAACAGTTAGTTGAACTTGTAAAGTTTAAATCACAGATAGGCGCATCTCCTCCACAGTCTTCAGATTCAGTTACAAAGAAGAAGCAATCTATATTATTTTCATCTTGAATAAATATATCATAGAAATTATCAGGGAAAGGGCCTAATTCTATTATACCTGCTGATGCTCCTGTGATTTCTTCAAAACCGGCAAATATAGAGTAAGTACTACTTCCTTCTAAGGTTAATGTTGCATAAAGTTGATTATCAATGCAATTGGCTTGTGCTTCTGCCATTAAATTACAGTCATCTGAACAAGGTGCTGTGCCTGCTTCAAATACACCACATTCTGTGTCAAATACACTAAGTACTGTTACATTATAAAATCCACTATCCTCTTCCAATGGACCAAAAGTATAGATTCCAGGAACAACATTTGTTTCTGTTAAGTTTTCAGTATCTGTACCTACAAAGATATTCACATTAGTTGTTCCAGTTACTTCTACAGTTATTTCAAAAATATTTTCACCAAGACACTCAAGATTGATTTCAGCTTCTGTATCACAAGCTGGTGGTTCACCTCCACAGTCTTGTGTACCTCCTACAAATTGTCCACAGGTAAAATCATCTGTAAATGCTTGAACAAAATAATCTCCTCCAGCATATGGGCCATAAGTATAGGTTCCTGCTATTTGATCAGGATATTCTTGGAAGCCATCAAAAATGGTATAAACACCACTACCTTGAATTTCCACTGTTAGTTCATACTCAAATTCATTTATACAATTAGCGGTCACATCCAAAACTAGATCACAAGAAGGGTCAGTACAATCAAGAATTCCTCCAATAAATTGCTCACAATCTTCTAACTGTTCACTAAATACAAAAATACCATAATCAGGCTCTTGATAAGGACCTAAGGTATAAGTACCTGCTGTGAGTCCCTCTAAAAATTCAATATTTCCAAAGAGACTATAAGTTCCTGTTCCTACTATTTCTACTTCTATAATTAACCCTGCATCTGTACAGGTAGGTGTAGCTGTTATCGTCAAATCACATTCTGGGGTTGGTATATCTTCACAACTTTGGAAGCCAGTAGCTTCTCTAAAACACTCAGCATTTAATTCATCTATAACTGATACGCTATAATTTCCTTCTGAAATTGGTCCAATAGTATAGGTTCCAGCAATTGCTCCTGTAATTGGAGTATTGATTCCATCTGAAATGATATAATTACTACTTCCTGTTATTTCTACAGTTACTGTAAACTCATCTTCTGAAATACAATTATTTGTAAACAAAGCATCTAAATCACAGGGAGGAGGTGTACAATCAACAATGCCTCCTATTGTTTGAAAACAAGTATCAATTGTTTCACTTGTAATTGTAATATTATAAGGTCCATTTTGATAAGTACCTAAATCTATCATGCCTGCTATTTGACCAGTAAGTATAGAGTTAATACCATCATCTATTGTGAATGTTCCTGTTCCTTGTAAATCGACTGTTAGACCATAGTTATCATTATCAATACAATTACTTATCACATTAAATCCTAAATCACAAATTTCTTCATCTGGACAAATGTTTGCTCCTTCAATAAGTTGGAAACAGTTTTCTAATGCTGGTTGTGTTACAATAATGCTATATGGTCCTTCGGGAATTGGTCCTACTGTTATTGTTCCTGCTACTTGATTTGTAATAGGTGAGTTTATTCCATCATCAATTGTATAAATACCAGAACCTGTTAAAGTGATTTCTACATTAAATGTATTATTGTCAATACAAATACTATTAGATTCTACCAATAAATCACATACGAGATCTGGTCCATCGCCACAAAGTTCAATTCCTTCTATTACTTGAAAACATCCTGCATCTAAAGCACTTTGTACAACTACTGTATAATTTTCTTGTGCAAAAGGTCCAATAACTACTTCTCCTGCCAATTGATCGGTCAGTAATGGTAAGTATTGGCTTCCCGGGCTTCCCAAAGGAATTTCTAATTGGAATCCATTATTAAAATTATCACTAGTAATGAACTCACCTGTTACTGGATCAGTAATAGTAGCAATGTTTCCATCCCAACCATCTCCACTCTCATCCAATAAAACCAACGTATAGGTTGCATCTAAGTCTAAATCACTTAGATACTCTGTAAAATCATTATTGGAATCATAAGAATGTCCAGGTTCTAGTATAACTCCAACTCCATCTTGAATGAGTTCCCAAGAAACATCAGGTGCATACGTACCAACTGTAGAGAATGATAAGGCAAAACCACCTAGATTGGGATCTATGCTTCCATCAGAAATATTATAAGGTCCTTCACCTGTAAAGTTGACAGCGATACTATATGTACCATCATCTTGACAGAGTGTTTCTATATTGGCATTCAAATTACAAGGAAATCCTTCAATACATTCAGGTTCACCTGCTAAATTTTGGAAGCAATCAGGGTTAGCATCACTAATGATAGTAATATTAAAGTCCTCCATAAAGAACATTTCAGCGTACGGTCCTAATGTATATTGTCCGCTTGTAAATCCAAATTGAGTTGGACCAAAATCATCTTCAATCGTATAAGTTCCAGGTCCTTGTAAGTCTAATAGTAAATAGAATTGACTTACATCAATACATTGTACCTCAACTGTGGCATCAAAATCACAATTTAAGCCTCCACCTTCACAATCAGCAGTTCCTCCAACAGTAATAAAGCAGTTAGGATCATTTTCATCTTGAATAAAAATCTCATAGGTATTACCAGTTAATGGACCAAATACAATGGTTCCTTCAATTTGATTATCTAATGTGATATTTGAACCTGTCGATTGAATTGGACTTCCCAAATCTACAATGAGTTCTGTTCCAAAGTTAATCCACTGCCCTTCTTGTATTACGGCTCCTGTTGCTAAATCATAAATAGCATATTCATCAAAATCACCATCATTAAATTCGTTGAGGAATGTAATTGAATAAGTATCATTTGGATCTAAGTTATCTAAAACAAATTCGTAGAATTCATTATCTTCTAAGGTTCCTGGTTGAGCTTCTGCAATAATCATTCCACTACTATTAGTTAAGATCCAACCAGCTTCTGCAATAGCATTATCGTTTGTTGTAAATGTTAATAAGAAGCCTGTTCCTTGTCCTTCGATTCCATCAGAAAGTGTATAAACACCTCCACCTGTCAACTCAACAATAACATTATAAGTATTTTCATCGATACATTCTACACTAGTATTAGCAAACAAGTTGCAAATAGAAGGTGTACAATTTTGAGTACCTGAAATGGTTGCACTACAATCAGGATCAAATTGATCGAAAGCTGTAATTGTATAAACTTCATCATTTGCATAAGGTCCCACTACTACTGTTTCAAAAGGTTGTACATTTTCCCAAGTTGTTGTTCCATCAGTAATAGTCACTAAACCTGTAAAGCTTGCAGCAGAAACTTGCACACTATATTGGTCAAAGGACTCACAAACAGGATTATCTGATAAAAGAATACCACAACCTTCTGGATCTAAACAGTCAAAAGTTCCTGCTAATGACCGTTGACAATTTTCTAAGACCTCACTTGTTACAACAATTTCAAATGGTTCACTGTTGGGGAATAAACCTAAATCTACTTCTCCACTTACTCCTGTAACTTCTGGTAATCCAGTAGCATTCACTGTATATGTTCCTTCTCCATCTATTTGCAAAACTAACTGGAAGCCATCTTCATCATCAATACAAAATCCATCAATTATGAATATTTCGAAGTCGCAAATACCTGGATCTACTGTTCCACAATCCGTCGAACCAAAAATACTTCGGAAACAATCATCAGATTGCTCACTTACAACAAATATGTCAAAAAATTCTTGAGTAAATGGACCAAATACAATAGTTCCTGATTCTTGTCCTGTCAATTCAAATCCTTCATTAAAGCTTGTCAAAGTATAGGTTCCTTCACCTTCTAGTTCAATAATAAGATTATAGGTAGTGGCTGTTAAACACTCAACACTATAATTAACTTCTAGATCACATTGGAAAGGCGGTGAACATTCAAAGTTTCCACTAATATTTTGAAAACACTCATTATCCGTCTCACTAGTAACAATTAGGTTGTAAAATCCATTAGGAATTGGACCTACTGTAATTGTACCAGCTTCTACATTGGTTTCTATTGGTGGATCAAAAAATCCTAGTTGAATTTGGTAGGTGCTAGAACCTTCAATATTTAAAACTAAATTGAATGAATTATCATCTACACATTGTTCTGTTACTCCAACAAATAAATCACAAGGTTCTCCAGAACCTGGACAATTTGCACTACCATTTAAATTTTGAGCACAATCACCAAATCCTCCACCTTCTTCATCTACTATAAAGATATTATATTCATCAGAAAAAGGACCTACTTCATATATACCAGTAGTTGCTCCAAAAATTTGTTCTCCTCCAAATCCACCTACATTAATTGTATAGGTTGAAGAACCTGTCAAATTGATGATCACCATATAAGAACCATTTTCTAAACACTCTGTAGTAGCATTCGCAAATAAGTCGCATTGAGAAGGGGTACAATCAAAGAAACCAAAATCAAAAACAACGCAAGCATCAAAGAATTCTTGATCCCTTACAGCAATACCATATCCACCATCAAAGAATGGTCCTACTTCATAGGTTCCTTCAGTTACTCCTTCTAATAAAGTAATACCAAAAAATTCATCTGTAATATTGTATGTACCACTTCCTGTTATAGTAACAACCAAGTATAATTCATCATCTTGACAAACTCTTTCTATACCCGAACTCAAATCACAATCTATACTACAGTCTCTTCCTATGCCTAAAAATTGATTACAATCAAAATCATTAGAGGCATTAATAAATAAACCTGTAAAGTTACCATCACCAGAAAATCCACTATAGGTATAGGTACCAGCACTAACTCCTAAATCTAAAACCCCTAATATATCACTAAACACATCATAAGTTCCAGAACCTTCAATAGTAAGTGTAATTTCATATTCTGATTCATTTACACAACTTATTTCAACTGAAGCATCTAAATCACAAACTATTGCTTCACCACAAGTGTAGGTTCCTGCTATGTTTTGTGGACATGATGGATTATTCTCATCAATTACTGTTATAAAATATGGTCCTCCTAATATTGGTGGAGTTGTATAAGGACCAGGAGGTATTCCTGTAATGGGAGGATCAAAGAAACCTATTTGAACAGAATAAGTAGATCCTTCTGGCAAATCCATGTTTAAAACAAAATTAGTACTATCGTCGAGACACATAGGCATTGCATTAATATTTAACTCACAGGGAGGTAAATCTCCTTCACAATCTACGTTGCCGTTAAATGCTTGAAAACAATCTCCTAAGTTTTCAGATTGTATAAAAATACCATACTCTGTATCTGCAAAAGGACCATAGATATAAGTATTACCTTGTGTTAAACCAAATTCATTGACTGTTCCATCAAAAGAAAATACATTATAGATATCACTACCATCTACTATAACTACTTCTAACAAATAAGTTCCATTTTCCTGACAGATTTCATTTACATCTGCATATAAATTACAAGAAGCCAAAGTATCACAGAAGTAATCTCCCCAAATATTTTCCCAACATTCTCCAGGATTAGTCTCATCAATAACTATTAAGTCCCAATCTGTAATAGGCGCACCAAAAAATGGTCCCTCTGCGACATAGGTTCCTGCTGTCAATCCAGTGCCAATAAATGGTCCAGAATCTTGATAATTCCATTCAGCCAAAGTATATGTATTACTTCCTTCAATAGTTACTATAATATCAAAAATGCCGGAACCATCTTCTCTACATTCAATTTCATAACTAACCGCTAGATCACAGTTGGCATTAGGGTCACAGTCTTTTTGTACCCAATATTGATCTTCACAATCGGGCAGCCCTTCTTTCTGAATAATCAAATCCCAAAAACCATCTGAAAAAGGTCCATAGGTGTAGGTTCCTGCCGTTACAAAATCATTAACGCCACCACCAAAAATAATAAAATTACCTTCACCAGCAACCGTTAAAACTACTTCAAATTGGTCGTCACTCACACAATTAACCTCAATATCAGTTTCTATATCACAAACCAAAATACCGCCACAAGAATAGTTTCCTGTAATAAATTGACTACAATTTAAATTAGCAGCATCACTTATTTCTATAAAGTAATTTCCTCCTGGAATATCAGGAATAATCACATTAGGGTTCGTCTCATTCTCAATAACCAGTTGTCCATTTACAAAAACATTGTATGTATTAGCTCCATTAACGCCTAAATTTAAACTAAAAGTTGTTGAGTTTTCATTTTCACATATTGGCACACCTGATGCTGATATTTCACAGGTCGGTGTTTCTCCACAATCAAATGAACCATTTATAAACTTAGAACAATTAAAATTAGTCTCATCAAAAACAGAGATATTGTAATTACCTGAAGCAAATGGTCCCACTATATAAGTACCTGCTGTTACTCCATCTAATATTGTATTAAATCCATCACTAATTGTATAGGTATTATCTCCAATAATTTCTAATGTCACTTCAAATGTTGCATCTCCATCTAGACACTCCACATCTATCTGATTCACAACTAAATCACAGACACCATCTCCACAAGTATAACTACCAAATTCACTTAAAAAACAATCAAAGTTTGTTTCATCTTGTATAAAGAAACTATAAAAACCATTAAAGAAAGGACCAATTTCTACTGTTCCTGCAGTCTGGTTTTCTAAGAAAAAGCTAAAGCCATCACTAATAGTGTAAGTACTACTTCCTGAAAATTCTAAAATAATATTGTAGGTACCTCCATCTAAACATATTTGTTCACTAGAAAGAATCCCCACATCACAACTTGGTGTTACGATACCACATTCATAAATTCCTTCAAAAGAACGGAAGCAATTTTCTATCACTTCATCTATTAGTAATAAAGCATATTCTCCCTGTTCGACAGGTCCCACAATATAAGTTCCAGCAGGAACATTGCTAAGTGGTGGATTAACTCCATCATCTATTGTATAGGTGTTAGAACCAAATATTTGTACCTCAAATGTAATCAAACCATCATCTGTACAGTTAGGAGTAACATTAGCATCTATATTACAAGAAGGACCACCTGTACAATCAAATGTACCAGAACGATAGGCTTCACATAAATTACTTGTATTATCTATAACAGTTATATCATAAGGTCCATTTTGGAAAGGACCTAATGTATAAGTTCCTGGTGGATCATTAAAGAAAACATCACCTGCATTAGAAAAGATATCATAACTTCCAGACCCTGTAACTGTTAATATAATTTCATATTGATTACTATTCAAACAAACAGGTTGCACTTCCAAAATAACATCACATACATCAGGTGGTTGACAGTCAAAATTACCAGATATGATTTGTGTACATCCATCATCTAAAATGTCAACTACACTAATTTGGTAGTCTTCACTATCATTAAAAGGTCCAACTTCTGTTGTCCCTTCTGAGATGGAAGAAACTAATAAAGAACCTTCACTGTAGATATTATATAAATTATCTCCCTCTATAGTAACAAGTATAACAAAGTTATTACCATTTATACAATCAGGTTCTATGTTTGCTGTAAAATCACACTCTCCTGGTTCAACAGGACAACCTTCAAATCCTTCTACAAAAATAAAGCAGTTATCTAATTGTTCATTGGTGACCTGAATACTATATGGTCCAACAGGTAATGGTCCAACTAAAATAGTTCCAGCAGTTTGTCCTATAATAGGAGAATTAATGCCATCATTAACTGTATAAGTTCCACTTCCTGTCAATTCAATATTTACAAAATAAACTGATCCATCTTCATTACAATCAGGTACACCAACAGCTGACACATCACAGCTAATTACTGGAGTACAGTCTTGACTTCCAACAACATTAATGGAACATGTCTCATCATTTACACTAGTAATAGTCATTAAAAAATCTCCATTCACAAATGGACCTATTTCAATTTGTCCTGCTATTTGATCAGTAAGAAAAAGGTTGTTAGAAGTAGTAATATTAAATGCTCCTGTTCCTTGTAGGTTTAAAACAACATTATAAAGGGAATCTGATATACATTCAATATTTCCAATACTAGCACTTACATCACAAGGTATCTCCTCTGTACAATCTAACATCCCAACTGTATTTGCTTGACAACTTTCTTGAATTTCACTAATCACTTGGATATCATAATTACCATTAGGATAAGGTCCCATTGTCAAATTACCTTCTGTTATACCTGTCAAGGTATCTATTCCATCTAATACTGTAAAAGTACCAGTTCCTGAGATAGAAAGTAAGACATTGAATGATTCTTCATTATTACATTCTGGAACTGAAACTACCTCTAAATCACAGAAAAAACAATCTTCTACTCCATTGATAGTTTGCAAACAAGATTGATCAATATCACTTATTACTGTTACATTATAAGACATCTCATTATCATAAGGACCAAATTGATAAGTACCTGCTGGTACACTAGTTAAAGTAGTTCCTGTAACAGAAATAGAGTAAGAACCTGACCCACTAACAATAACTTCTAATTCATACCCTTCTAAAGATTCTAAACAATTAGTGTTTGTTACAACGGTCAAATCACAATCGAAACAATTTTCTACTCCATTTAATTCTAAAGCACAGGATGTATTTAATTCACTAAGAATAGTGATTGAATAATTTTCGTTATTCGTAAATGGACCAATTGTTATAATTCCTGCTTCCTGATTTTCTAATAAAACACTTCCATAAGCAATAGAATATGTTCCTGAACCTGTTAGATTAATAGCAATATTATATCCATTAACTCCATCACAAATAGCTTCTGCAGTTGCTCCCAAATCACATTCAAAACAATCATCTATACCAAATAAAGTTTCTATACATTCTGATTCTGTTTCACTAATAATAGTAATATCATAATTTTCATTATTAGTAAAAGGTCCAACTATGTAGGTTCCTTCACTTAATCCAGTTTGTGATGCATTAACGCCATCTGAAATTGTATAAATTCCTGTTCCTGTAAACGTTACAATTACTTCATATCCTTCTATTCCTATACAATTAGTAGTAGCATTAGCAATTAAATTACATTCAAAACAATCATCTGTACCTGACTCAATCGAATTGCAAGTTTCATCTATTTCACTAACAATCGTAATATTATAGTTTTCTTCATTAGAATATGGTCCAAAAGTATAACTACCTGTTTGTTGCTCTATTAATGGTTCATTTTCCCCATCTATGATAGTAAATGTACCACTTCCATCAACACTTAATTCCACAACAAAACTATTTTCATCCACGCAATTTGTTGTAGAGTTAGTCACTAAATCACATTCAAAACAACTTTCTGTTCCGCTAATTATTTGTTCACAATCCGCTTCTACTTCACTTGTCACAATAATATTATATAGTTCATCATTATTGTAAGGTCCAAAAGTTAGTGTATTTGAAGTTTGTCCTATCAAGGTTGGGTTAATACCGTCATCAATGCTAAAAGTCCCACTACCAGTAAAAATTAAACTCACCTCATAACTAGTAAGATCCAAACAATTGGTTTCTGTAATGACATTTAAATCACATTCAAAACAATCACGTGTACCTGAATCTGTAAAGGAACAAGTTTCATCTATTTCACTAATAACTGTAATAGTAAAAGTATCTGCGTTTTCATAAGGTCCAATTACAATATCTCCAGCTTCCTGTCCTGTCAAAGAGGTTCCGTTGTTTGCTTCTAAAGTATAAGAACCTTCTCCCTCTATTGTAACAATAACCTGATAAGAAGCATTGTCATCAAAACAAACAGGATTAGTTGATACAACTAACTCACATTCAAAACAAGTTTCTGTTCCACTCAATATTTGATTACAGCTAGTATCTGTCTCACTTAAAATATTAATATTATAATCTCCTTCACTAGCATAAGGTCCCAAAATATATGTTCCTGCTGCTTGGGTTGTTAAAGGTGAATTTAAACCATCAATTATTGTATATGTATCACTACCCATAATTTCCACAACTACCTCATAATTTTCCAAGTCTATACAATTTACTTCTGTTGTTGCATTTAAATCACATTCAAAACAAGTTTCAGAAACTGCAATAACCTGACTACAAGTAGAGTCTGTCTCACTCACTACTAGAATATTATGTTGAGTATCATTGTCATATGGTCCTAAGGAAGAACTTCCAGATAATAGTCCTACTTGTACCACTTGATCGTTATCATAAATAGTATAAGTATCACTACCCACAATACTTAACACTATTTCATAAGTTGCTAAATCAATACAATTGGCTTGGGTGGTTATATTTAAATCACATTCAAAACAATCATTGGTTCCACTAACAATCTGTGTACAACTTTCTTCTACTTCCGAAGTAATACTAATATCATATATTTCATTATTTTGATAAGGTCCCAATATTAAAGTATCAGCAGTTTGTCCTATGATTGGTGGGTTAATATTATCATTAATTGTGTAAGTATCAGTACCTGTAAAAATCAAACTTACTTCATAATTTGAAAGATCTAAACAATTTATTTGCGAAATAACATTTAAATCACATTCAAAACAATCATTGGTTCCACTTTGGTTTTCCATACACATTTGATTGATTTCACTAACAATATCAATACTATATCCTTGTTCATTATCATAAGGACCAAATGTGTAGCTTCCAGTACCTATACCATTTAGAGTATTAAGTCCGTCAGTTACTGTAAATATTCCACTTCCTTCAATTGTTAAAATGACTTCAAATTCCTGATTACTAGGTAAACAAATTTCTTCTACATTAGTAATTAAATCACATTCAAAACAATTTTCTGTACCACTTACATTTTGCATACAAGTTTCATTTACTTCGCTTGTCACAATAAAACTATACATACTTTCATTAGCAAATGGACCATAAGTATAGGTTCCTGAATTTAATTCGATTTGTGAGTTAATACCATCATCAATAGTAAAAGTCCCTGTACCTGTAATTGTCAATACCACTTCATAACCTTCAACATTCAGACAATTTGTTTCAACTTCTACATTCAAATCACAATCAAAACAACTTTCTGTTCCTGCAACTGTTTGAGTACAATTTTCTTCAGTCTCACTAGTTACTACTATATTGTAAACATCCTCATTGTTATATGGTCCAATTGTATAAAGACCCGCTGGTTGTCCACTTAGAGGTGGATTAATACCATCATCTATTTGGTAGGTTCCTTCTCCATCAAAACTAATATTGACTTCATAAGTTAAAAGATCAATACATATTGTTTCTGTATTTACATTTAATTCGCATTCAAAACAATCTCGACTTCCTGTTTGAACCTCATTACAGTTATCATCAAGTTCACTCAAAATACTTAATGAATACGTCTCATTATTCTCATATGGTCCAAAAGTGTAATCTCCTGCTAATAAACCTATTTGCTGTTCTCCATTTTCATCAATAACAAAAGTACCTGAACCATTAATTGTCAAAACGACCTCATAACCACTAGCTCCAAGACAATTTTCAACAACAAAGGTTTGCAAATCACACTCAAAACAGTTAGCTAATCCTGAAACTGTTTCTATACAGGAGTTTTCACTTTCACTGTTTATAGTAATATTATAGGTTTCATTATTGTTATAAGGACCTATTGTCAATTCCCC
Organism: Chitinophagales bacterium; assembly: GCA_020630635.1. Lineage (GTDB taxonomy): Bacteria > Bacteroidota > Bacteroidia > Chitinophagales > UBA2359 > JAHDBB01. The sequence goes on along the minus strand of JAHDBB010000007.1, from coordinate 13,665 downwards.
TGAACTTACACCATTCTGTATTTCACTACCATCATCTACACTAAATGTTCCAGAACCACCAATGCTCAAAACAACTTCATAACTTTCTAAATCAATACAATTAGTTTCAACTTCAACTTGCAAATCACATTCAAAACAATCTTGCGAACCAGACACTGACTCTGTACAAGTTTCATCTATTTCACTAGTTGCTATAATATTGTAGGTTTCATCATTATTATAAGGTCCAAAAGTTACGATTCCTGCTGTTTGCTCCATAAAAGTTGTTGTACCATCAGTAATGGTATACATATCATTATCACCGCTAATATTGACAATAACCTCGTAAGTAAATGCATCTAAACAATTATTTGTTGCATTTATGTTTAACTGACATTCAAAACAATCATTACTTCCTTCTTGGATTTCATTACAACTATCATCAAGTTCACTAATAGTTTCTATTACATAAACCTCGTTATTATTATAGGGACCAAACGTATAGGTTCCTGTAACTAATCCATTTTGAATATTTACTCCATCAGTTACTGTAAAAGTGCCTTCACCCATTACTGTTAATAATACTTCATAACTATTTTCATTAATGCAATTTTCAACTACTGAAGTAGATAAAGTACATTCAAAACAGTTATCACTACCACTAAGTATTTGGCTACAAGTAGTATCTATTTCACTAAAGACTGTGACATTATAAGTTTCATCATTATTATAAGGTCCAAAAGTTACAGTACCTGCAGCTTGTTCTGAAAAAACAACATTTCCGTCAGTTACAGTATAAGTTCCTGTACCTCCAGTAAAATTAACAACTACTTCATAGGTTACTAAGTCTATGCAATTAGTTTCCGCATTTACATTTAATTGACATTCAAAACAATCTCGACTACCTGTTAAAATTTCATTACAAGTTTCGTCCGATTCACTTGTTACTACAATATTGTAAGTTTGATTATTAATATATGGTCCAAAAATATAGGTTCCTGTTACTTGTCCTGTAAGATTGTTAACACCATCTACAATTGAATAACTATCACTTCCTAATATATTTACAACAACTTCATACTCATTTTCATTTAAACAATTTTCTTCTACCACAACTGACAAATCACATTCAAAACAATTGTCACTTCCTGTTAAAGTCTGATTACAACTCTCCTCTATTTCACTTTGGATAAATACATTATATAACTCATCATTACTGTAGGTCCCTAAATTATACGTTCCTGCTGTTAAACCTGTAATTGGAGTGTTATTGCCTTCTGTTAAAGTAAAGGTTCCTGAACCTGTTATAGTAACTTCTAACTCATATTCATTTATACTCAAACAATTACTATTAACAACTACATTTAAATCACATTCATCAAAACAATTTTCTACTCCATTTACACTTTCTGTACAACTTACATCTACTTCGCTTGTTACTACAATATTATAAGGAGTATTATTTGAATAAGGTCCTAATATTATTTCTCCAGAAGATTGTCCTGTCAAACTATTATTTCCATCATCTATTGTATAGGTTCCATCACCGACTACTGTTAATAATACTTCATAAGTAGATAAATTCAAGCAATTTGTTTCAGTATTTAATGATAAATTACATTCAAAACAATCTTGGCTTCCTGTTACATTTTGGCTACAAGTAGGATCAGTCAAACTAGTTGCGATAATATTATAGTCAAAATTATTAGCATAAGGTCCAAAAATTAATATAGTTCCTTCTTCACCTGTTTGAGTACTACTTCCATCACTTACTGTATAAACACCTTCACCTGTTAAGGTTATACTAACCTGATAGGTTTCCAAATCCAAACATTCAGCAATAGCATTCACATTCAATACACAATCAAAACAATCACGACTACCTGTTAAAACCTCATTACAAGTTTCGTCCGATTCACTTGTAACTACAATATTGTAATTTTGATTATTAGCATAAGATCCAAAAGTATAAGTTCCTGTTAATTGTCCTGTCAGAGTGTTAATGCCGTCTGCGATTGTATAACTATCACTTCCTGATATGGTTATAACAACTTCATATCCATTTTCATCCAAACAATTTTCTTCTACCACAACTGACAAATCACATTCAAAACAATTTTCACTTCCTGTTAAAGTCTGATTACAACTTTCTTCTATCTCACTTTGAATAAATACATTATATACTTCATCATTACTATAAACTCCTAAATTATAAGTTCCTGCCATTAATCCTAATAGTGGAGTGTTATTGCCTTCTATTAAAGTAAAGGTTCCTGAACCTGTTATGGTAACTTCTAGCTCATATTCATTTAAACCTAAACAATTACTTGAAACAACTGCATTTAAATCACATTCTTCAAAACAATTTTCTACTCCATTAATACTTTCTGTACAAGTTGCATCTACTTCACTTGTTACTATAATAGTATAAGGAATATTATTGGAATAAGGACCTAATATTATTTCTCCAGAAGATTGTTCTGTCAAAATACTATTTCCATCATCTATTGTATAAGTGCCTTCTCCTATCAAAGTAACTATCAATTCATAATTAGATAAATCTAAACAATTTGTCTCTGTGTTTAATTCTAGAGTACATTCAAAACAATCTTGACTTCCGGTTACACTTTGAGTACAAGTCGCATCAGTTAAACTAGTTGCAACTATATTATAATTAAAATCATTAGGATAGGGACCAAAAATTAAAGTTGTTCCTTCTTGACCTGTTTGAGTAGTACTTCCATCACTTAATGAATATATACCTTCTCCTATTAAGGTCACACTCACTTGGTAGGTTTCTAAATCTATGCATTCAGCAGTAGCATTTACATTCAACACACAATCAAAGCAATCTCGACTACCTGTTAAGGTTTCATTACATGTTTCATCTACCTCACTAATTACTGTTATAACATAAGTTTGGTTATTAGTGTAAGGTCCAAAATTAAGTTGTCCTGTTATTTGAGCATTTAATGGAGGATTAATACCATCCGAAACTGTATAAGAACCACTACCAATAAAATTTAATACAACTTCATATTCATTTTCATTTAGGCAGTTTTCCTCAATAGTTGTAATTAAATCACAATCAAAGCAATCTTCTGTACCTGTCAAACTTTGTGTACAAGTAGCTTCTATCTCACTTTGAATAAATATATTATAAATTTCATCATTATCATAAGGACCAAAAGTATATGTTCCTGCTATTTGATTTGTTAAAGGCATGTTAGTTCCTTCTGAAATGGTATAAGTTCCTGAACCTGTTAAATTAACAATCACATTGTACTGTCCAACATTTAAACAGTTTGTATTGATTGTCGCATTCAAATCACATTCAAAACAATCTTGGCTTCCTGTTTGCACTTCATTACACGTTGTATCTACTTCACTTATAACTTCAATATTATAACTCTCATTATTATCATAAGGACCCAAAGTATATGTTCCAGAACTTTGTGCTGTAGATATATTAGTTCCTTCTACTATACTAAAAGTTCCACCTCCATTGATTGTCAATACAACTTCATAACCACTTACTCCTAAACAATTTTCAATAATATTGGTGGTTAAATCACAATCATAACAATCATTAGAACCAGAAAGTGTCTGGTTACAACTTTCTTCTATTTCACTTTGAATAAATATACTGTATATTTCATCATTATTATAAGGTCCAAAAGTAAGTTGCCCAGCTATTTGATTAGTTAATGAAACATTGGTTCCTTCAGTAATAGTGTAAGTCCCTGAACCTGTAAATGTAACAACAACTTCATAGGTTTCTAAGCCCAAGCAATTTTCTGTAACATTGGCATTTAAATCACACTCTGGAAAACAATTGTCTGTTCCTATTTCAGTAGAAGTACAATTATTTTCTACCTCGCTAATTACATTTATAGAATAACTAGCACCATTAGCATATGGTCCCAAAACAATGGTTCCTGCTGTTACACCTGTCTGTGGAGGATTTATACCATCTGATACTGTAAAGGTTCCACTACCTGAAATATTGATGATTGCATTGTAACTAGTTAAATCTATACATTCAGTAGTTGAGGAAGTAGTCAAATCACAATCAAAACAATCTTCTACTCCTGTTAATGTTTGAGTACAAGTTGGATCTGTTTGACTTGTGATAACAATACTATAATTGGTATTATTCGGATAAGGTCCAAAAGTAAGTAACCCTGCACTTTGATTAGTTAATGTAGTATTTCCATCTGTCAAAGTATATAAACCTGTTCCAACTAAATTCACTTCTACAGTGTAATTACTAAAGTCTGTACAATTGGTTATTGGCGTTGCATTTAAATCACAATCAAAACAATCTTCTGTACCTGATTGTGTGACAAAACAGGTAGGGTCAACCTCACTTACTACTGTAATATTATAATTTTGATTATTAGAATAAGGTCCAAATATTAAGTCGCCAGCACTTTGTCCTGTTAATTGTTCTCCACCTGTTTCTGTGACAATAAATGTACCACTTCCTGTTATAGTTAGAACAACCTCATATCCATTTTCATCTAAACAGGTTTCATTAGCTGTTAAACCCAGATCACATTCATAACAATCATTTGTTCCAGATAGCGTTTCAATACAATCATTTTCAATTTCGCTAGTGATAGAAATACTATAATTTTGATTATTAGAATAAGGTCCAAAAGTAAGTTGCCCTGCTGTTTGTCCTGTTAAAGTTGTTGTACCATCTGTTACAGTATAAGTCCCTGAACCATTTACAGTCAAAATGGCTTCATAATTTTCTAAATCTAAACAGTTTTCATTGACAGAAGCTGTCAAATCACAAGTAAAACAGTCTTGTGAACCACTTTGAATTTCACTACAAGTTGGGTCTATTTCACTTATTACAACAAGGCTATAGTTTTCTTCATTATCATAGGGACCTAAGATATAAGTTCCTGAATTTTGATTGGTTTGTATAGTCATTCCATCATTGATAGAAAAGGTTCCATCTCCTACTATTGTTAAACTCACATTATATCCTGTTCCATCTGTCAAACAAACTGCTTCCGCACTAGTCATTAAGTCACACTCAAAACAGTCATTTGTACCATTTACATTTGTTTGACAAGTTGGATCAACCTCACTAATAATTGAAATATTATAAGTCTCACTATTATTATAAGGACCATATAAAAGGGTACCTGCAGCTTGTCCAGTCAAAGGAGTGTTTACGCCATCTGAAATGGTATAAGTTCCGCTTCCTGTAATGTTTAAACTAACATTAAAGGTAGTCAGATCTAAACATACTGGTGTTCCCACAGCATTCAATTCACAATCAAAACAATCTTCTGATCCACTCAATGTTTGTGTACAAGTTGGATCTGTCTCACTTACAATAACTATATTATATATTTCATCATTTTGATAGGGTCCGAAAGTTAATTGTCCTGCTGTTTGCCCCAATAAAACTGGATTAGTACCTTCTGTAATAGTATAGTTGCCTGTTCCTGTAAAGTTCAAAATAATACTGTAAGAAGATAAATCATTACATACTTCATTTACTGTTGCATTTAAATCACAAGTAAAACAGTCTCTTGTTCCTGTTACTGTTTCAGTACAATTATCTTCCAACTGGCTAGTAGCTATAACTGTATAAATTTCATCATTCTGATAAGGTCCAAATGTATAAGTTCCTGAGCCAACTATTTGTGTAGATATTCCATCAAAAAGCGAGTATGTTCCGCTACCATTCAATACGACCTCTACATTAAAACTATTTTCGTTTAAACAATTTTCAGTAGCTGTTAAAATTAAATCACATTCAAAACAATCCTCTGTGCCTGTTAAGGTCTGCGTACAAGTTGGATCTAATTCACTAGTTACTACAATGTTATAAACGTCATTATTATTGTAACCTGTAAAAGTATAGTTACCTGCTACCTGTCCTGTTTGAACAGTTGTTCCATCATCAATTATAAAAGTTCCTAAACCAGTAACATTGACATTAACCGTAAAGTCATTGACATCTGTACAAGTCACATTAGCTACTGCATTTAAATCACAAGAATAACAATCATTTGAACCACTTAATGTTTGTGTACAAGTTGGATCTTCTTCACTTGTAATAACAATATTATAATTTGCATCATCAGCATAAGGACCAAAGGTTAAATTCCCTCCTGATTGATTGGTTAAAGTATTTGTTCCATCAGAAACTGTAAATGTACCTGTTCCACTAAAGTTTACAACAACTTCATATTGTGTCAAGTCCAAACAATTTTCATTAACAGAAGCATTTAAATCACACATAAAACAATCATTTGTTCCACCAACTGTTTCTGTACAATTTGCATCTACTTCACTCGTAAAAATAATATTATAGTTCTCTCCATTATTGTATGGTCCAAAGGTTAAACTTCCACCTGTTTGATTATTTAATGTTGTTGTACCATCATTTACACTATATGTTCCTGTTCCGCCAAATGCAACTACAACTTCATAAGTTAAACCGTCTATACAATTGACAACAGGATTGACAGTCAAATCACATTCAAAACAATCGTTTGTTCCACTCAATGTTTGTGTACAAGTTGGATCTTCTTCACTTGTAATCGTAAAACTATAAGTTGCGTCATTTGGATAAGGACCATAGGTATAATTTCCTGCATTTTGATTGTTTTGTGTATTTGTTCCATCATTAATACTGAAAGTTCCACTTCCTGTCAAACTAACCACCACATTAAAACTACTTTCATCAATACAAGTTTCTGTTACACTTGCATTCAAATCACATTCAAAACAATCATTAGTACCGGTAACACTACTGTTACATTCAGCATCAATTTCACTTGTAATAGTAACATTATAAGTTTCTTCATTATCAAAAGGACCAAGTGTGACTATTCCTGCTGTTTGTCCAGTTAAAACATTATTTCCATCATTAATACTGAAAGTTCCAACACCTGTAATATTTAATTCAACATTATAGGTAAAAGCATCTATACAGGTTTCTGTTGCAGATAAACTTAAATCACATTCAAAACAATTATTTGTTCCTGTAAAATTGGCGTTACAAGTTGGATCAACTTCACTTGTAATCGTAATATTGTAAGCATCATCATTATTAAAGGGTCCTACTGTGTAAGTTCCACCTCCATTAGAAGCAAAAGGGAATCCTAAACCTGTTGCAACGATATAGGAACCTGTTCCTGTAAAATTTAGCTCAACATTAAAAGTGCTTTCATCAATACAAACAGGAGTTGCTGTTCCTGCCAAATCACAATTAAAACAATCAAATGAGCCTGTAAGGTTTTCTGTACAAGTGGGATCAACTTCACTTGTAATCGTAATATTATAATTTTGATTATTACTATAGGGTCCCATAGTGATTTGTCCAGTACTTTGATTAGTTAAAATTGGATTCACTCCATCATTGATAACATAACTACCAGAACCACTTAAATTGACAACTACTTCATAGGTTTCTAAATCTATACAATTTTCTTGTCCTGTTATCATTAAATCACAATCAAAACAATCAAAATTTCCTGCAATATTTTCAACACAAGTAGGATCAGTTTCACTCGTAATTGAAATATTATAAGGCTGATTATTATTGAAAGGACCAACAGAAATCACACCTGCTGATTGATTATTTAAAACCGTACTAATTCCATCAAAGATAGTGTAAGTTCCAACTCCACTTAAGGTTAATTCCACGAAATATCCTGTTACACCATCACAAACTGGATTATCAACGACTATTAAATTACAATCAAAACAATTATTGGTTCCAGATATATTTTCTGTACAACTTGCTTCAATAGTACTAGTAATGGTATAAGCATAAGCATCATCATTATTAAACGGTCCAAAAGTATAAGTTCCTGCATTTACGTCACTTTGAACAACAGTTCCATTACCATCCAAAATGTCATAAGCCCCTGAACCAGTAACGGTCAAAATAACTTCAAAAGTAAATGGATCAATACAGTTTTCAACAGTATTAAGAACTAAATCACAATCAAAACAATCTTGACTGCCCGTAAATGAATCGGCACAAGTAACATCTTCTTCACTTGTAATAGTAATATTGTAAGACTCATTGTTATTGTAAGGTCCAAAAGTGTATTGACCACCTGTTTGTCCTGCCTGAGTATTACTTCCTTCAACAACAGCATAAGTTCCTGAACCACCAAAAGTTAAAACGACTTCATAAGTTTCTAAATCTAAACAAGTCTCTGTAATAGAAGCATTTAAATCACATTCAAAACAGTCGTTATCTCCAGTAACAGAATCAGTACAAGTTGCATCTATTTCGCTAGTTACACTAATATTATAAGATGCCTCATTTTGATAAGGACCAAATATATATTGTCCAGACATTTGTCCAGTAACAGG